>DATMWS010000147.1:0-3652 GCA_035562135.1 Thiobacillus sp.
CCGCCCTGCGCGACTTGGAGAAGGCGATGTAGTAGAAACCGATGAACAAGCTGGCCAGCATCCCGAAGATGGGCAACCCAGCCAGGACGAGGTTATTCATGTGTTGACCTCCCTGTGCTTTCAATAAGGGCCGGGAACGGTCTCTGCGACGGACACTATCCTCCCTGGGCCGAACGTCACGATCTGACGTCGGGACGACGCGTCGTCCAACTGAATCCCTCGGGGACGGCGCGTCCCGCGCTTTGCCGATACGCAACGCGGAAGGACTAAGCCGAGTCTCCCAGCCGAGCGTGCGGTCTCGCCGTGTCGGCGGTTTCGCCCGACCGGCTCCTCAGGTCATCTTGCTCGTGTAGTCGTCCAGTGCCACGCATGCACCCTTTTCAGGCTGGTGCGGGTCGCGCAGCAACCCCCGCTGGCATAGGTATTTGGTGCCGCTGTCGTCGGAAAGGTTCACGTACGGGCTCGGGCCGTAGCCATCGAAGGCCGCGGCATCGGCGAAGACGAAATCGTATTGGCCGTTGACATTGATCTCGATCTGGCCGCTATGGCTTTCCCCATAGTCGTGCCAGCGCGTGTCGATGTCGCCGCCCTCGATGACGGGAGACATCTTCGACGCTCCCTTATCGTGCCAGGCCATCACCACCGGTTCCTCGATTTCCGGATCATCGATCGCAAGCGAGGCCGCGAGTGCGCGGGCCACGTTGTAGTCAAGACCGGTACCGGGATAGTCGATGTGGATCTGTCTCATGGTGTTGCTCCTTTCGGGCTGCCCTGAATCCAGAGCAGTCGCATACGGTGCAGATGAAGAGCGGTGTTCCCAACCTGGCCCCGTTGCGTGGCTCGGTCAGGTGATAGCGGAATACAACTGCCGCTGATCTCTTATAGCACAAAGCCAGACTAAATTACTCGGATATTATCCGGACGGGACTGCCGCAGAAGAAGAAGCGCATCGGCTCGCCCAGCGCCGCGCCTTCGGATGCACGGTCTACCGACTGCGATTACCCGACACGGACCCATACACCCGTAGGTCGCCATCACGCGAGCTTCAGGCGTCGTGAGAACCAAGGCCCGTCGTGCAGGACCTGCGCAACCCGTGAGTGGATCAGTCGCGAGGGAATGGCCCCAATCGCGCAAGTACCGACTGGCCGTGCGGCCAAGGATATCGGCCTTCGTGCGTATTTCGTGGCGAAAATCTGGGCATACAATGCTGGGCCCAGGGCTGATCCATACTCCCCGACCTGCCGCGTCGCAGCAAACCAGCCGTCAAGAGCGGTTTTGGTACAAGGCCCATAGGGTGATAAAAACCTTCGCCTGGATGCTGAACAAACACGCTGAAGGAACCGATTGCGCAACCGCATGCGCGCAGGCACGAGACCGCTTTCTGCACTTCTGGAATTCCCGGGGGGCTGCCCTGTATGACGTGATCGATGAGTCTGATGGCGACCCGAGTGAGAACCGCCAACGCTATGATGTTCAGTTGCGCCTCGATAGCATCTTCGCGGTCTCCCCGCCCCACAACCCCCTGGACCCGGCCCGGAAAAAAGCCGTCGTCGATGCTGGCGCGCATAAGGTACCTCCGCGGACGGCTGTCAGGCCGGGGCATGGAGCGTTGCTGAGATGTTGCGTGCCTCGCTGGATCTTCACAGACACGAGACTGCACTGAAGTCGGATCATCGAAAGGGAAGGAACCATGTCAATACATGCCAGTGACGCGCCTGCTGACAACGGCGAAAGGGCGCCCGGCGCAGAACACGTGCGCATGCAGGCCCAAGACAGCAAGACCGCCGCGTGGGACCGTTGGGGCCCATACCTGAGCGAGCGCCAGTGGGGCACGGTACGCGAGGACTACAGCGCGCACGGCAAGGCTTGGGATTATTTCAGCCACGATGAAGCTCGCAGCCGCGCCTACCGCTGGGGCGAGGACGGCATCGCCGGCATCAGCGACAAGCAACAGCGACTTTGCCTGGCCCTGGCGCTCTGGAATCACCGGGATCCCTTCCTGAAAGAACGCCTGTTCGGACTGACCAATGGCGAGGGGAACCACGGCGAAGACGTCAAGGAACTCTACTACTACCTGGATGGCACACCCAGCCATTCCTACCTGAAGATGCTCTACAAGTATCCGCAAGCCGAATTCCCCTATGCGCGGCTCGTCGAAGAGAACCACCGGCGCGGCAAGGACCAGCCGGAATACGAACTGATGGATACCGGCGCCTTCGACGACGACCGCTATTTCGATGTGTTCGTCGAATACGCCAAGGCCGACGTAGAGGACATACTCATGCAGATATCGGCATGCAACCGCTGCGCCCAGGATGCCCCGCTGCACATTCTGACGCAGCTTTGGTTCCGTAACACCTGGGACTGGGGATGCGATCCGATCCCAGGGTGATCGCACGCGGACATCATAAAGTACCCGGAAATGCCAATGTAGTGGACTCTCTGGAAAAGTCGTTAACAATCCGATGGTTATGCATGTGTCTTGTGAACTCGCCTCAAATCGGGTCTACTCTCGTCTTTTGCGCGAGCGAAAATGGCCACGAGAAAGACGACAAGCCTGGTGGAATACCTTACCGAGATCGAGGACCAAAGAAGGGGCAACGGCAAGCGCCATGAACTGGTGGAGGTGCTGGTGATTGCCATCTGCGCCATCTTTGCGAACGTGGAAGGTTTTGAGGACATGGCCGAATGGGCGCGCAAGAAGGAGCCGTGGCTCAGAGGCTTCCTGCGCCTTCAGAACGGCATCCCCTCCCACGACACGTTCAATCGGATCTTCCGCATCCTCGACCCCAAGCAGTTCGAGCAGGTGTTCCGGCGCTGGGTCTCGGGCGTGGTCGGTGCCTTGCGCGAGAACGTGGCCATCGATGGCAAGGCCCTGAGAGGATCGGCCACGGCTGGGGACAGTCCGGTGCACATGGTCAGCGCGTTTGCCACCCGCATGGGGATTGCCCTGGGCCAGGAGAAGGTCGCCGACAAGAGCAACGAGATCACGGCCATCCCGGCACTGCTGGAGGCCCTGGCGATCCGGGGCTGTCTGGTCAGCATCGATGCCATGGGCACCCAGCGCGAGATCGCCCGTGCAATCCGCGCCCTGGGCGCGGACTACCTGTTGGCGGTCAAGGCCAATCAGCCCACGCTGCATGAAGCACTGGAGGGCGCTTTCGTCGGGCACTGGGACGAGGTCCACAACGCCGTGCAGACCGGCCATGGGCGCCATGTGTTTCAGATCTACCGCACCTTGCCCAATACCGGGGAGGTAAATACGGGGACCTGGATCGATTGTGCGCTGCTCGGACGGGTCGATTCGGTGCGAGTGGTCCGGGGCAAAGCCTCGCCGGTGGAGACGCGTTACTACATTGCTTCGAGGCAAATGAGCACCGCGGCGTTCGCCGCTGCCGTTCGCGATCACTGGGCGATCGAGAATCGCCTTCATTGGAGCCTGGATGTGATCTTCGGCGAAGACGATCGGCGCCTCGTGAAGGATCACGCTGCGCAGAACTTCTCGCTGCTGACCAAGATGGCTTTGAATCTGTTGCGTCAGGATTCCTCCGCTCCCTCTGCTCCCAAGAAGAGCCTGCGCCTGCGGCGCAAGGCCATCGGTTGGGATGACGATGCCCGCATGGCGCTGCTCGGACTCACGCCACTATGACAA
>DATMWS010000148.1:0-2144 GCA_035562135.1 Thiobacillus sp.
GCGGCCATTAAATACTGGAATGAATACTTCATGCTGTGTAAGGTCATGTTCGCGCCCATGGATGGACAGTTCTACGGGAACAGTCACTATCTGTTCAGGCTGAAAAACTAGCTTGTGACTGGTGAAAAAGACTTGATAACCAGCACCACGTTCAGACCGCCGAAGGCGAAGGAATTGGAAATCGCCACATCGACCCGCTGTGCGCGCGCCTGGTTCGGCACGTAGTCCAGATCACAGCTCACATCCGGCCCGGTAAAATTGGCGGTAGGCGGCACCAGATTGTTATGGAGAGCAAGCACCGTAGCAATCAGCTCCAGCGCACTCGACGCCCCCAATGCATGACCATGCATGGATTTGGTCGAGGATACCGGCAGGACATTTGCATGGCCGCCAAAGACGCGGCGCAGTGCCGCGGTTTCCGCCGGGTCATTGGCCAGGGTGGCGGTTCCATGCGCATTCACGTAGTCCACGGCATCGGGGGCGAGGCCTGCATTTTCCAGCGCGCCACGCATTGCACTGGCGATACCGTCCACGCTGGGCCGGGTAATGTGTCCGGCATCCGATGTCATACCGCAGCCTGCCAGTTCCGCGTAGATGCGTGCGCCACGCCGTGTAGCGTGTTCTTCGGATTCCAGCACCAGCATGCCGGCACCTTCACCCAGCACCATGCCGGTACGGTCTTTGCAAAACGGACGGCAAGTGTCATTGGAAACAACCCGCAATGCTTCCCAGGCTTTCAATAATCCATAAGTGAACGGTGCATCGGCACCGCCGACCAGGGCCACATCCACCAGGCCCGACTGGATCATCATGCGTCCTTGCGCGGCCGCATGGGCACCGGATGCGCAAGCGCTGGTAACTGAAAATACCGGCCCGGAAATCCCCAGATGCATGCTCACCATGCTCGCCGCGGCGCTGGGCATGCCTTTGGGGATTGTCAGCGGATGAGCGCGGTCCCTTTGTTCCTTGTACAACCGCGTATAGGTTTCCTCATCGGTTTGCTTGCCGCCGCAACCCGTCCCGATGATCGCGGCAGCACGGGTCACCGCATCGTCTCCGGCTGCCAGGCCTGCGTCGGCCAGGGCTTCCCGTGCTGCAATGACGGCAAATTGGGAAAATCGATCCAGTAAAGACAGTTGTTCAGAAGAAAAGAACTGTTCAGGGCTGAAGTTCGGCACCACTGCGCCGACGGCTATTTTCGTGCCCTTGGCAATGTCTCCCAGCGGCCCGATGGCGGAACGCCCCGCACTGAGTGCTGACCAGAAGTCAGCAACCGAGGTCCCCAGGCCGGAAATTGCGCCACATCCGGTAACGACGACACGTCTTGTCATCCGGGTTTGTTGTTTTTTTGAAGTTCATCGGCTTTGGCAACAATATCCCCGACCGTATTTATCGACCCAATGATTTCATTCGGAATATCGATGCCTAGAATATCTTCGAGTTCAGAAAGAATGACAATCGCCTTCAGCGAATCGATTCCCAAAGCATCCAGGCGCGTACTCAAAGTAAGTTCCTCGGCGGAACATTTTGCCTCACGCGCAATGATATTAATTACTGTTACCGCATTTTTTGTCATAACCCACCAAATTATTCTTGTTAGAGAAAAAAATAACTACATGCACTTATATTCAAGGCTATTCACAACAGACAACCACGACAGTGGTAAGCATGGCCCCGATCATCAAAATAACAAGTCCAATTTTATTTATAAGGTAATGCCTGCGCAGCCATAAAACCCTGGGGTGTGACCCGGAATTGCGCGGCAAGGCGAGCAACGACCCTTTACAACTGCAGGACCCGGCAACAAAAAAGCCGCCCGAGGGCGGCCCTTTTGTTCAGCGGGATAGCCCCCGCATTCAGACGTCAACGACCGCCTCGGCCGTGCCGGCCTCACCCTTGTTGTCTTTCCAGCTAATCTTGACCTTGTCACCTTTCTTGGCGGCCTTGGAGCGGAAGCCAAGCAATGGATTCTCGGATACGCCGATACCCAGGCTGGCACTCACCATAAGCTTGCCATTCAACTCGATGCTGAGCTCTTGTATGAAATGTGCCGGGATCTTCTCTTTGGTCTTGGCGTCGACGCGCAGACCGGTCTCCATCGGATGGTTCACGAGTACCAGGATTTCGGTGGCGCCTTCCTGGGT
>DATMWS010000149.1:0-11768 GCA_035562135.1 Thiobacillus sp.
GGCGATCGCCATCGTGCTGTTTGTTGCCCTGTGGCTGGTGACGCTGCCGCTGTGGCTGATCGGCGTCGGGGTGATCGTGCCCTTCATTGCCGCCGCCTGGCTGAACCAGCGCCTGTTCCGTTACGACGCCATCGCCGAACAGCGCGGTGATGACGAGTGCGGTCAGCATCACCAGCGGCACGAACAGCATGAGGTGCAGCAGCGCCTGGATGCCATTGGCGATCCACCTCGGTTCGAGATCGGCCAGCCAGACCTGGATGCCGATGGCGTCGAGCCCCTGCGCGATCCAGCCGGAGAACGTGCCCCAGAACGTCACGCCCAGCGCCAGCCACAACAGCAAGGCAACCAGCATCGGCCACACCACCACCCACAACACGCGCAGGTTGAAGAGGTCGCGCAGGGCGCGTGCGAGTGCGTCGACGACCGCTGTCATGTGCTGATCCTCAGCGCGGATTTGGGACGGAACACCGCGATCGTGTCCGGGCGCGCTTCGAGGTAGGGCCCGCCGATCAGGTCGATGCAGTAGGGCACGGCGGCGAAGATGCCGTCGAGCGTTTCCTTGATCGCCTTGGGCTGGCCCGGCAGGTTGAGGATCAGGCTGGCGCCGCGCGTGACCCCGACCTGGCGCGACAAGATCGCGGTGGGCACATACTTCATCGATACCGCGCGCATCGCCTCGCCGAAGCCGGGCAGCACCTTGTGCGCCACCGCCAGCGTGGCTTCCGGCGTGACGTCGCGCGGCGCCGGGCCGGTGCCACCGGTGGTGAGGATGAGCGAACACTTTTCGACATCGGCCAGTTCGATCAGCGTCGCTTCGATCAGCGCCTGCTCGTCGGGAATCAGCCGGCTGATGAATTGCGCGGGATTGGCCAGCACCTCGCCAAACCAGGCTTCGAGGGTGGGCAGGCCCTGGTCTTCGTAGATGCCGCTGCTGGCGCGGTCGCTGATGGAAACCAGGCCGATGCGGACGGAGTCGTGAGTCATGTGGGCATAAAAGAGGGTTGCGCGAATGCCCGAATTTATCAGAATGAGCACAATGTGTTTAAAGGAGCGCGGGATGAACCTGATCAAGATGCTGCTGGCAGCAAGCTGCTTGTGGGCGGGAACGGTGCTGGCCGACCCGCCGCCGGGCTATCCGTTCGTTGGCTACGACGCCGGGCTCAAGGCGGCGCGCGCGAGCGGCAAGCCGATTTTTCTGTATTTCGGGCGCTATGGCTGCGCGTGGTGCGACCACACCAACAAGAAGACCTTTTCCGATGCGGCGCTGAAGACGCTGTACACGGAAAACTACGTGCTGGTGTATGTCGACGCCGAGTCGGGAAAGCGGCTGACGCTGCCCACCGGCGAGCGCATCACCGAGGCCGAGCTGGGGGTGCGGCTGCAGGCCTTTGCCACGCCGCTGTTCGTGTATCTGACGCCGCAGGGCGACAAGATCGTGCAGATCCCCGGCTTCAAGACGGTGCAGGATTTCCGCGATTACGACCGCTACGTGCGCGGCGGGCATTACAAGCAGAAGACCCTGCTCGAATTCCTGGGCAGCAAGTCGTGAGGGCGGCGGCGCTGCTGCTGACGGCGCTGGCGTGGCCGGCGCAGGCCGCGTGGGAGTGGAGCGCGCCACTGACCGTCAACTCGGTGCAGGGCGCGGCGATTTTCCCGCACATCGAGTCGGCCAATCGCCAGGGCGTGGCGGTGTCGGGCGATACCGTGGGCGTGGTGTGGGAGGACAATCGCAGCGGCAGCCCGCAGTGTTATCTGGCGACCAGGCCCGCGACCGCGGCGAACTTCCAGCCGGAAATTCAATTGAGCAAGGGCGAATGCTACGAGCCGGTGGTGATGGCCCTGGGTGCGGGGCGCTTCGTGGCCGCGTGGGAAGAGGCCGGCAGGGTGCATGCGCGGGTGCTGCCCGGCGGCAAGGCGCTGCAGCTGTCGAAGGCCGAAGCGGCGCAGGTGACCCTGGCCATGCGCGGGGACCGGCTCTATGCGGCCTGGGCCGAGCAGGCGGGGCGGTTCAAGCGCATCGTCGTCGCCCAACTGGCGGTGAAGGCCGATGCGCTCAGCGTGAAGTC
This sequence comes from Thiobacillus sp., assembly GCA_035562135.1. GTDB lineage: Bacteria > Pseudomonadota > Gammaproteobacteria > Burkholderiales > Thiobacillaceae > Thiobacillus. The sequence continues at coordinate 2,067 of DATMWS010000149.1, forward strand.
GGCGCAGCCGATCGAAGCGGCGATGCCGGCCGACGAGCAGGGCTGGCCCGCGCTGGCGGTGGCGGGCGACGGCAGCGTGACGGTGGCGTGGGAAGACCGCCGTGATCATCACACCGTGCCGATGGTGAGCCACAGCCGCGATGGCCACAGTTTTGCGCCGCCTGCGCGTTTGACCGACCGCAAGAGCGGCAGTGTGGATGGACTCGGCGCGGGAACCGGCGCGATGCGCCCGACGCTCACGGCCTGGGGCGAACAGGGCATTGCAGCCGTGTGGCTCGACAAGCGCGACTTCCTCTCTGGCTATGACGTCTATGCCGCGTTCGATTCGGGAACCCGCCGCTTCGGCAGGAATATGCGGGTGCAGGACAACTTCGGCGACAACATGGCGCAATGGCATGCGCTGGTCGTCGGCGACGCCGGCGGCCGGCTGGTGGCGCTGTGGGACGACGCCCGCGACGGCACGCCGGACGTGTGGCTATCCGAATGGGAGGGCGAGGCCTTCGGCGACGACGTGGCGGTGCCGGCGGCTGCCGGCCCCGGTGGGCAATCCGACCCGGTGGCGACGCTCGATGCCGCCGGATCGCTGCATGTGGTGTGGCTGGAGCGTGACGAGGCGGCCGGCACGCGCATCCGCTATGCGCGCGCCGCGCGGAAGTGATTGTTCAGATCCAGCCGCGACGCTTCAGACGCCGATACAGCACGACGACCGCCGCACCGGTCGCCAGCATCAAGGCGGGGTAAGCCCACGGCCATTTCAGTTCGGGCATGTTGATGAAATTCATGCCATAGAGGCTGAACACCACCGTGGGCAATGCCAGCAGTGCGCCCCAGCCCGCCAGCTTCTGCACCGATTCGTTCTGCTTCACCGACAGCGAGGCGAGGTGGAACTGCATGGCGTCCGAGGTCGAAATGCGCAGGCGATCGATGGCGGCGGACACGCGTACCGCATGGTCTTGCACATCGCGGTAATAGGCCTTGAGTTCCTTGGTGGACAACCCGGGATGCAGGCGGATCAGGTCCTGCGTGATGTCCTGCATCGGTTCAGCGACGTCGCGCAACATCGTCAGGTCGCGTTTCATGGCGTATAGCCTTTCCAGCGTGTCGCGCCCCGATTTTGCCCCGCTCATCAATTGACTCTCGAGTGACTGAAACCGATCCTGCATGCTTTCGATCACCGGCCTGAACTGGTCGACGATGAGGTCGAGCACCAGGTATAGCGCGTAGGGCGCGCCCGGCTTGATGCCGTTTCTTGCCGCCTGCAGGCGCTCGCTCACCCGCTGGTAGCCGCTGCCGCTGTCGTGACGGATGGCGACGACGTAATTGCTGCCGACAAACAAGTGCGTTTCACCGAGTTCCATGCGCGATTCCCACAGTTGCACCGTGCGCGTGGCAATGAAAACGTGATTGTCGTATTCCTCGAGCTTGGGGCGCTGGTGGGTGGAAATGGCGTCTTCCAGCGCCAGCGCATGCAAGCCGAGTTCATCGCCCAGACGCGTAATGGTCTGGCTGTCGGGCGATTTGAGTTCGATCCAGATGAAGCGATCCGGCTGGCCGATATGATCGCTGATATCGTCAAAGGCGATTGCTTGGGCTTTGGAATCGTGAAAGAGCAGGCAGTCGATGATGAACTCCGCAGCGATGAAAAAAAGTGTAGTGATTCTAGTTCATGCCGCACACGCGAATTCAATATGGGTGCGCTTTTGTCCGTCATTGCGGTACGGCCGCCAAACGGCCCCGTTCATTTGAGAAATTGCGAGGCTGCAAGGTACACTCGCCGCACAACAATAATGCCATCCAGTAACAAGTCATGGGAGACAACATGAGGACAATCGGGTTGTGCCTGGCCTTGATGCTGAGCGCAGCGTGTCAGGCTGCGCAAACCCCCTACGCTTTTGGCGTACTCAACCACCGCAGTCTGCAGGCGACTGCGGCTTACTGGAATCCCATACTGAATTATGTGTCGGCGCGTTCCGGGGTGCCGCTGGAACTGCATATCGGGCGCACCGCCAACGAAACGACCGACCGTGTCGTGGCCGGACAGCTGGATTTTGCCTACACCAACCACCTGTTTACGCCGAAGCGTGACCAGTTGGGCTGGCGTGTGCTGGCCAGGCAGGATACTCAGGGTATCCGCGGGCAGGTGGTGGTGCTCGATAGTTCGCCGGCCAAAACGCTGCACGAGCTGGCCGGCAAGCCCGTGGCATTTGCCAATCCGTATGGCTTCACCGGGTATTACGTGCCGATGGATGCGCTGTTGCGTGCCGGCGTCAAGGTCACGCCGGTGTTTGCCGGCAATCAGGAGGCGGCGATGGGACAGCTCATGTCGGGCCAGGTGGCCGCAGCCGGGGTGAACCACCAGGTGATGGCCGATTTTGCCCAGCGCCGTGCGTTGAAGTATCGTGTTCTGGCCGAATCTGAACCGTATTTCGATCTCGCCGTGATGGCGTCGCCGCGGGTCAGCAAGGCCGACGGCGAAAAAGTCCGCCAGGCTTTTGTCAGCATGGCACGCAACCCGGAGGGGCTGCGCGTGTTGCAGCTTGCGGCGCAGTCGCTCGGATTGCCTGGGGCGCGCGGTTTTGTCGCTGCGGACGACCGCGACTACAGCAACTACCGGAATTTTTTCAAGCAGGCCACGGTGCCCGTGAATGAGTGATCCGCAGGCAGTGCGCAGCACGCGTTACAGCCTGCAAGCCCGAATTCTGGGTGCGGTATTCGTGCTGGTCCTGGTGATGTATCTGGCGACGCTGGCGGTGCTGGGGCTGCCGCTCAAGGCGCGCGCGCAGCAGAATCTCGACATCGGCGCCGAGCGCGAACTGAGCGCGCTGATGACGGCGATTCAGGACCAGGTGCTGCTGCGCGATTACCCCGCCATCGAACAAACGATCGAGGCGCGCGCACGCGATTCCCGTCTCCTGAGGGCACGTTTCGCGACCCCGCTGGTCGCGTTCGAAGCGCGCACGCCGCCAGATCCGCAGCGCTATCCAGCCTGGTACGCCACGATCCTGGAACTCCGCGCGCCCCATGCACAGTCCGACCTGGTCGTGGGCGGCACCTCCTATGGCACGCTGGCGGTTGCGCTGGACGCCGGGCCGACCATCCAGGGCTTGTGGGTGCTGGCCGTGCGTTTTACCCTGCTGGCGATCGGCAGCCTTGTAGGCGTCATGCTGCTGCTGCGCTGGGTGCTGCGGGTCAATCTGCGCGGCCTGTATGCCTTGCGCACGGCAGCGCGGGCGATCGAGGCTGGAGATTTCAGCGCACGTGCCAGCCTGGTGCATGGCTCGCCACCCGAGGTGCGCGAGACCAAGCTGGCGTTCAACCACATGGCCGATCATGTCAGCCGGCTGGTGGACGCGCTGGAACGCGAACACGCCGAGTTGCTGGTCGAAAAGGGGCGCCTGCGGGTGACGATCGAATCCATTGGCGATGCCGTAGTGGTCACTGATGCGGACGGCCTGATCGAGTTTCTCAATCCCAGGGCGGAAGAACTGGCCGGTTTCAGCAGTGACGATGCACGGGGGCGACGGGTGTCCGACGTGTTGCCCCTGTTCAATGAGCAAAGTGGTGCACCCGTCAGCAACCCGCTCGAACTGGCGCTGCTGCGCAATACGGTGGTCAAGCTGGACAACCATACGGTGATCCGCCGTCAGGACGGCGCGAAGATTGCGATCAGCGACACCGCTGCACCGATTCGTTCGGGCGACGGCAAGGTGCTGGGCGGCGTGCTGGTGTTTCAGGATGAAAGCGAGCGACGCAGCCTGATGCAGCGGCTGGCCTGGCAGGCCGAACGCGACCATCTCACCGGTTTGTGGAACCGCCGTGCAATGGAGGTCAAGCTCTCCGCGGCGCTGTACAGCGTGCAGCATGAGGCGCGGCGCTTTATCTTCTGCTACATCGACCTTGATCGTTTCAAGCTGGTCAACGACACCTGCGGCCACCGCGCCGGGGATGCCTTGCTGCAGCGCTTGACTGCCATCATGGCGCGCCGCGCAGAAGGTGAAAATCAGACCCTGGCGCGACTGGGGGGTGACGAGTTCGGCCTGCTGTTCGTGGATGCCACGCTGCCAGAGGCGCTCGATCACATCCAGGGCCTGCGCGACGAAATCAGCCGCTTCCGTTTCGAGTGGGACGACAAGGTATTCCGTCTCGAGGTGAGCTTCGGGGTGACCGAGCTGCACGGCGGCATGACCGATATCGGTGAAATCCTGGCGCAGGCCGACACCGCGTGTTATCACGCCAAATCGCTGGGCGGCAACGCCATCCAGGTGTATGAAAAAACCCACCCTGCGCTACGGAAAATAAACGACGAAATGCAGTGGGTCAGCACGCTCACCAAGGCCTTCGAGGCGCATCGGTTTGTCCTGTATCGCCAGCAGAAAGTGGCCCTGTCGCCGGACATCACGACGCAGCATTACGAAATCCTGCTGCGCCTGTACAGCGAGGATGGCACGGTCATCTCGCCCGGCGAGTTCCTGCCGGCTGCCGAGCGTTATGGGCTGGCGCCCAGCTTCGACCGCTGGGTGATCCGCCATTTCTTCGCCTATCTCGACACCCATCCGGAAGATGAAGCCTGTTATGCGCTGAATCTGTCGGGCCGCAGTCTGAGCGATCCGGGCACAGCCGAGTTCATTCTCGATGAAATCAGCCAATACCATTTCGATCCCGCGCGAATCAGCTTCGAAGTCACCGAAACCGCCGCCATCGACAGCCTGGATGCCTGCGAGCGGCTGATCCTGACGCTGCAGTCACGCGGCATCCAGTTCGCGCTGGACGATTTCGGCAAGGGGCAGTCTTCATTTGGCTACCTGAAACGGCTGCCTGTGGCTTATCTCAAGATCGACGGCGATTTTGTCCGCGGGATGAATCACGACCGCGAAAAGTTCGCCATCGTCAAAGCCATGCATACGCTGGCCCACGAGCTGGGCAAGCAAACCATCGCCGAACAGGTCGAAACCGAGCCAGAGTTGACCTGCCTGAAAAGCATGGGCGTGGATTTCGTGCAGGGCTACTTGCTGCACCGGCCGTCGCCGTTGCCGGTGGATTGATCCCAAGTCGTTAGCATAACCAGTCGTGTCCGGTTAACTTACAAACTCACGAGCCGAAGCCAATCGGCAGCCACAAAATAACATCGCTCCGAAACCACGCGCCAGTCCTGCGTTATCGTCCGTCTGCCTGGCCGTGCATCGCTACGAAGAAATCCCCAAAATCAAGCGCCCCATGCACATGCTCGACGCCGACCACTACTAGCGCGGCTGGAAGAAAGCGTGGAAAATCCCCACTATTTCGTGTTCGCCAAGGACAAGCAGTGGGCCAGAGATAAGCTTCAAAGCGCCCACCCGGTGAGCTTCCCCAGCGAAAAAGACCCGGATGCCGGCGCGATTCAGGATTCGTATTTGATAACCCAATGCCAGCACTCCAATCATTTCCAACAGCCCCCTGCATTGGTGGCAGGGGGCGTGGTTGAATCCCGACACAAACAGCAAAGTCATCGCACCCGGTGCAGGATGGTCGGGCAAGGTCATACTTCACAACCTATGGCTGGCAATCTGACGATCAATGAACCGGGGCTTCCCGCATAAACCTGATAGAAAGTACTGAAAGTGCGGACACTTTGGTTACAAGCATCTCCCATGGCTTTGGCTGGCACGACTAAAGTGTCCATGGCGGCGTTTTTTTTGTTGTTCGTTTTTGCCCTCAGTCTGCCCGCGAAGTGGGCAACCTTGCACATTGCGGGGCTTGCCCTGGTCGTCTCGGCGGGTTTCGCGCGCCGCGTGGATTGGCGCAGCCCCGCAATGCGAACCTATCTGCTGTGTACCGCACTGTGGCTGGTTCCGGTTCTGCTAAGCGCCGGTCTGCAATACGCGCTGGGCGTCACCACCGCGCTCGACTGGTCCGAGCTGCCGGTACTCGTCTTGCGCATGCTCGGGATCGGCCTCGGCATCATCGTGCTTCTCCAGCGCGGATGGCTGACTTTGCAATCAGCGACTGTCGCGCTGCTCTGCGCGCTATCGATACACACAGGGGTTGGCTTGTTCGAGTGGCTCGCCATCCCCAACGCCCAGCCCGGAGCCTGGCGTCAGTTGCGCGTCGACGGTCTGATGAATAATCCCAATCCCTTTGGCACGTTCATGGCCTTGACCGCCATTCTTGCCGTCGGGCTCCTGCGCGACAAGCCGCGTCATCCAATTCTCTGGGGGCTGTTGATCGCAGCCCTGCTCTGCGTATGGGCCTCGGGATCGCGCGGTGCGATCCTCGTCGTCGCCACAGGCCTTGTGGTCTTGTTCCCGCCCGCCAGCCGCACGCGCCTGCTTTTTTATCTGGGCGGCGCTGTTCTAGCCGCTGCGGTCTTCCAGTACATCGGCCTGCAGGCCAGTGAGATGCCCAGCGACAGCGAACGCATGAAAGCCTTTTCATTTACGCTGGAACAGATTCGCCAGGCGCCGTGGCTCGGCTGGGGAATAGACGCCTACGAGCGGCTTCCCGGTCGGGTCGGACCCAACGCGCCCCACAACATGTGGCTCGATCTGGTCGTCAGCAGCGGTATGGTGGCGCTGGCGGGGGGGATACTATCGACCGCGCTCCTCGCCTATCGACTGTATCGCCGGAGCGATCCTGCGGCGCAGTTGGCCCTCGCCATTCTCGCCGCAAGCGTGCTGGCGGGCACACTCGAATATTCCCTACTGATTTCCACCCATTTCCGCGGAATCTGGGTCATCGTCACCGCGCTCGCGTGCTTCACGCTGAACGAACGCAGCGCAGCCCGCACGGCTGCAAGTTAGGCGCACGCCTAGCTATGTGATTGACAAAAAATAGCGCGGCCCACAAGCACTATTCCATTCCAGAAAACGAATCTATCCCTTGCCGCGAGGAGCTTGGATGACGTACTGCAATGTATTGGTAATATACATAGGATTCAGTACCCTGATCCCAGACATCAAACCGTCAAGACAGCGCAGGAAACCCTGAGCAATATGTCATTGCTGAAATTGGCAAGCAGAAAAGTACCACCGCAAACCGAAAACAGTTCGAGCCAATCATTCTGATTGCCATGCCCTACCCAATGATGACTAGAGATATTGTTTGATGGCCATGCTGAAACAGACCGTACCCGCATACTCAACGCCTCCGGAAGGGTCAAGCCCCAATCCATGCAGCACGTAAACATCCTTTGCCTCAAGTGGGGCACTCGCTACGGCCCGCATTACGTCAACATGCTTTATCGCGCCGTTGGCCGGAACCTGAGCCGACCGTTCCGGTTTTTCTGCTGCACGGACGACGCCAGCGGGCTGGACGCGGGCGTGGAAATCATCCCGTTTCCCGCCAACCCCGGCATCAAGCGCGGCTGGCCCGACATTTTGGTCAAGTTGGCGATCCTGCAAGATGGTTTCGGGGGATTACAGGGAACGACGCTGTTTCTGGATCTGGACGTGGCAATCACCGGGCCGATCGACAGCTTCTTCGACTACAAGCCGGGTGCGTTCTGCATCATCCACAATTGGGTACACTGGCGAAAAGCGGTGCTGGGGCGACGCCCCAAGGTGGGCAACTCTTCCGTTTTCCGCTTCGAAGCCGGCCAATCGAATTACGCCTACGAAACCTTTCTGCGCGAAATGCACCGCGCTGAAGATCGCGCCATTTTCAACACCGAGCAAGCCTTTCTGACTTATGCCTTGGGCAATCCGCAGTGGTGGCCGGATGAATGGGTCAAGAGCTACAAATGGAACTGCCGCCCGGCTTTTCCGCTCAACCTGTTCCGCGCGCCACAATTGCCCGAGGGCTGCCGGATTCTGGTGTTTCATGGCCGTCCCGACCCGGACGAGGCGATACGCGGCTTTCGCGGGCGCAAACTCCACCACCGCACGCTCCCTGCGCCGTGGATCGCCGAATACTGGAAGCTGTAATGACGCGGCCGCAACTCGATGCCTTCTGGGCCATGATCGACGGCGTTCTGGCAGTCAATCTCGACAGCCGCCCCGACCGCTGGCAGGACTTGCAAGCCGCGACTGCCGGTTTCATTCCCAGTCACAAACTACATAGGCTGCCTGCCACGCTGGGTGCGGCCCTGCCGGGCTTCGGCGTACCACCGTGGTTTCGCGGCCGCAAGCGCGACAAGACCTGGGCTGGGCGCGCCGGCTGCGCGCTTTCGCACCGCGCGGCGATTGCCCACGCCCGACAACAAAACTGGCGCACGGTGCTGATACTGGAAGACGACATCGAACTCGAGCCGGCGCTGACCGAAGTGCTGGCGGGCCTACCCCAAGCCCTGCAAAACACCCACTGGGACGTATGCTATCTGGGGTTTACCGACCCGGTTCCGCCTTACCGCACGCTGGAAGAATTGCCGGCTGGACACAGTCTGTGTGCTGTTACAGGTTGCAATACTGCCCACGCTTATGTGCTTAAGGAAAGCACTTTCGATTGGCTACTGCAACGCTTGCCCAGAGAAGACGATATCTGGTCCTGGATCAGCCGCCACCGCGCCATTGACCGCTGGTACTACCGTAATCTGGCGCGGCATTTCAAAGTGTTGGCGGTGTCGCCCGCGCTGATTAATCAGCTGGGCGGTTTTTCCGACATTACCCAGCGCCTGCACGAGAAGGTGCACACCACCCGCGTGCCCGACGCACGGCATGGCGCGCTGGCCTTCCGGCTTTCAGGGGCGTTGCGCTGGCTGGGGTACAGGCTGGCCGAGCCGCGCGACTGGCTGCGCGGACGCATCAAGCAACTGCGCGGATTCTGAGTGCCCATGTCCGACCTGCAGGCCGCACCTGCGCGCTTGCGCATCAAATTTCTCGGCAAGTACAAACCCGGCTTTGACGGAGACGGCTGGCTGAAATGCTTTCCCGGCAGGCAACCGCGTTGGGGAAACTGCGACTTCATTTTCGACCGCGACTGCCGCGACTACGACTGGCTGGTGGTCTACGACGATCTGCCCTCGCTAGCCGGCGAGCGCCACCCGCTGTGGGTGGAAGAGTTGGCCTGCCCGCCCGAAAACACCCTGCTGATTACCGTCGAGCCGTCTTCGATCAAAACCTATGGCAGAACCTACCTGCGCCAATTCAATTGGCTGCTGACCACGCAGGAGCCGTGGGCGACGGGCAGACACAGGGGCCTTATTTTTCAGCAACCCGCGTTGATCTGGTTTTATGCCAACAGTTCGCCGCGCGGCGACTACGATGCCCTGCGCGCGCACGTACCGTTGGCCAAGACTGCAGATCTATCGACGGTCTGCTCCAGTAAACGGCAGGGGCATACCCTGCATCGCACGCGCTACGACTTCACCCAGGCGCTCAAGGCCAGACTGCCGTTCATGGAAATATACGGCCGCGGTGTGCGCCCGCTGGTCGACAAGGCCGACGCCCTCGATCCCTACCGCTACCACCTGGCGATCGAAAACCACCTGGGGCCGCACCACTGGACGGAAAAACTCGCCGATCCCTTCCTCGGCGCCTGTATGCCGATCTACTACGGCTGCCCGAACGCCGAAGATTATTTCCCGCCGGAGAGCTTCCTCCGCATCGACCTGGCCGATGTCGACGCCGCCGCCGAGATCATCCGGCGCGCCATCCGCGACCAACTGTGGGAAAAGAACCTGCCCGCGATTTTGGAGAGCCGCCGCCGGGTGCTGGAGGAATACGGTCCGATCGCCACCGTCGTGCGGTTGGTCAACGAAAGACACGCCGCCAACCGTGCCCTGCCCTCGAC
>DATMWS010000150.1:0-10899 GCA_035562135.1 Thiobacillus sp.
TGGTGCGGCGGCACCGAGTTGAAATGGCGTGACGAAGCGAGCACGGTGGCGACGATCCATATCGCCTACATGGGCATACGCCAGAGCTTCACCACGGAAAACACCAAAACGCATCCGCGCGAGATGCGAATCAGGTTGCAGGACGGACCATTTTCCGAACTGGAAGGCGATTGGTCGTTTCTCCCGCTGGGGGATGAGGCCTGCAAGATCGAGTTCCGCCTTCAGTACGCGTTTTCGAACCGGATGCTGGAAACGATTCTGGCGCCCGTTTTCAGCCATATCACCAATACCTTTGTCGATGCCTTCGTGCGCCGCGCCGACGAGGTCTATGCCGTATGAACGCAGCCAATATCAACGTCGAGGTCGTTTATGCCTTGCCGACGCAGCAGCCCCTGTTGCCGGTCCGGCTTGCCGAAGGCGCGACGGTGGAAGAAGCCATTCGCGCATCCGGCGTGCTGGAGGCCTTTCCCGAAATCGACCTTGCCAGAAACAAGGTCGGGATTTTCAGCAAGCTGGTCAAGTTGGACGAGAAAGTGCGCGACCGCGACCGGGTGGAAATCTATCGCCCGCTGATCGCCGATCCCAAGGAAGTGCGCCGCAAACGCGCGGAAGAGGGTAAGGTCACCAGGAAGGGCGGGGGCGACGCTGCGCCCGAGAAAGTTGCAGAGGCGGACACGCCCCCGGCGACTTGAGCCGTGCGCCCAAAAACAAAGGCCTTCCGGAATGAATCCGGAAGGCCTTGTTGCTGGGAGCGGGCTGACTTAGTCGCCGACTTTGAGCACCGGGTAGTTGAGCTGGGCCAGGCCTTTCTTGGCTTGGTCGCTGGCCAGCTTGGCCTGCTTCAGCACCGTGGCGCTATCGCCTTTTTCGGCAGCCTCCTCGGCAGCTTTCAGCGCGGCCTCTGCGGTCGTCCACAGTGCATTCTTGGCCTTGGCATCCTTGACGTCAGCCTGGGCTGCGGTGAGCGCAGCCTGGGCTTCGGCGCTGATGGCGGCCTTGGCCGCCGCGGGCTTGTCGCCCGGCTTGTTGATGTAAAGATCGGCACATCCAGACAGGCCCAGCAGGGCTACGGAAGTCAGGGCAAGCAAAACTTTGGACATTGTTTTATCTCCTCGAGTTATATGGCGTTCAGGGATCGGGCTATTCAACCGAGCGCCCTAGCAGAATGAATGCTGACGCAAAGTTAGCCGCATCAGGCACGGGAGTCAACCGTCAGTCGCATAAATGGATTGGTAGATTACAACCAAGCGGAGCGTGGCGATCGCCGGTTTGTGCGGGGCGGGGGCGGGCGCGTATAATTCCGCTTTGCGTTAAGGAAAGCCCATGCGTGTTCTGCAAAAAGCGCTGACGTTCGACGATGTTCTGCTCGTTCCCGCCCATTCCGCCATCCTTCCCCGCGAAGTCTGCCTGTCCACGCAGCTGACCCGCGCCATCACCCTGAATTTGCCTCTGTTGTCTGCCGCGATGGATACGGTGACCGAGGCGCGGCTGGCGATCGCGCTGGCGCAGGAGGGTGGCATCGGCATCATCCACAAGAACATGAACGCCGAAATGCAGGCGGCGCAGGTTGCGGCGGTCAAGCGCTTCGAATCCGGCGTGGTCAAGGACCCCATTACCGTCACGCCGCAGATGACGGTGCGCCAGGTGCTCGAGATCACCCGCGCGAAGCGCATTTCCGGCCTGCCGGTGATCGACGGCGGCAAGGTGGTCGGTATTGTCACCAACCGCGACCTGCGCTTTGAAACCCGCCTCGATCAGCCGGTGGCCAACATCATGACGCCGAAAGAGCGGCTGGTGACGGTGAAGGAGGGCGCCAACCGCGACGAGGCGATGGCGCTGCTGCACAAGCACCGGCTGGAACGCGTGCTGGTGGTGAACGACGCTTTCGAGCTGTGCGGTCTGATTACCGTCAAGGACATCCAGAAATCCAGCGAGCACCCGCTGGCGTGCAAGGACGCAATGGGCCGCCTGCGCGTGGGCGCGGCGGTCGGTACCGGCGAAGGCACCGAAGCGCGCGTGGCCGCGCTGGTGGCCGCCGGCGTCGACGTGATTACGGTGGATACGGCGCACGGCCATTCCCAGGGCGTGCTCGACCGGGTGCGCTGGGTCAAGCAGAACTACCCCAACGTGCAGGTCATCGGCGGCAACATCGCCACCGCATCGGCGGCGGCTGCGCTGGTCGAGCATGGCGCCGACGCTGTCAAGGTCGGCATCGGCCCCGGTTCGATCTGCACCACGCGCATGGTCGCGGGGGTCGGCATGCCGCAGATCACCGCGGTGGCGAACGTGTCCGATGCCCTGAAAGGCAGCGGCGTCGGCGTGATCGCCGACGGTGGCATTCGCTATTCCGGCGACATCGCCAAGGCGCTGGCCGCCGGCGCAAACTGCGTCATGCTCGGCGGCCTGCTGGCCGGCACCGAGGAAGCCCCGGGCGAGATCGAGCTGTTCCAGGGCCGTTCCTACAAGTCCTATCGCGGCATGGGGTCGTTGGGCGCGATGCAGCAGGGGTCCTCCGACCGTTACTTCCAGGAAAACGAAAAAAGCGCCGAGAAGCTGGTTCCCGAAGGCGTCGAAGGTCGTGTGCCCTACAAGGGCAGTGTGCTGGCGGTGATCCACCAGTTGATGGGCGGCCTGCGTTCGAGCATGGGCTACCTCGGTGTTGCCACCATCGTCGACATGCACGCCAAGGCCGAATTCGTCGAAATCACCTCGGCAGGCGTGCGCGAATCGCACGTGCACGATGTGCAGATCACGAAGGAAGCGCCGAATTATCGCGTTGAGTAGGGATCAGGGGTCAGGATTCGGGGGTCAAGGAAAGTCACGCTGCGCGTGGCTTTTTCTTTATAGCCCCCTTCTCCCTGGTCCCCTGAATCTTCCACTGAATCCTGAATCCTGACCCCCTAGATAAAATGCACCAGAAAATCCTCATCCTCGATTTCGGCTCCCAGTACACCCAGCTCATCGCGCGCCGTGTGCGCGAGGCCGGCGTCTATTGCGAGCTGCATCCCAACGACGTGACCGAGCAATTCGTGCGCGACTTTGCGCCGGCCGGCATCATTCTCTCCGGCGGGCCCAGTTCGGTGTATGAAGAGGAAACGCCGCGCGCGCCCGAGGTGGTGTTTACGCTCGGTGTGCCGGTGCTGGGCATCTGCTACGGCATGCAGACCATGGCGGCGCAGCTCGGCGGGACGGTCGAGTCCGCCGCCAAGCGCGAATTCGGTTATGCCGAAATCCGCGCACGCGGCCACACCCAGCTGCTGCGCGACATCCAGGATCGCGTCAACGACGAGGGCCACGGCCTGCTCGACGTGTGGATGAGCCACGGCGACAAGGTCACCGCGCTGCCGCCCGGCTTCAAGGTGATGGCGAGCAATGCTGCGACGCCGATTGCCGCGATGGCCGACGAATACCGCAGGTTCTATGGCGTGCAGTTCCATCCCGAAGTCACCCACACGCTGCAGGGCAAGGCGATTCTTGCGCGCTTCGTGCACGACATCTGCGGCTGCGGCTCCGACTGGAACATGCCCGATTACGTCGACGAAGCCATCGGCCGCGTGCGGAGCGAGGTCGGCAGCGACGAAGTGATTCTGGGACTGTCCGGCGGCGTCGATTCCTCTGTGGTCGCGGCGCTCTTGCACCGCGCCATCGGTCAGCAACTCACCTGCGTGTTCGTCGACAACGGCCTGCTGCGGCTGAACGAGGCCGAGCAGGTGATGCAGACGTTCGCCGACAACCTTGGCGTCAAGGTCATTCACATCGACGCACGTGATCGCTTCATGGACGCGCTCACCGGCGTGTCCGACCCCGAGCAGAAACGCAAGATCATCGGCCGCGAATTCGTCCACGTGTTCCAGGATGAGGCCGAGAAACTGCCGAATGCCAAATGGCTGGCGCAGGGCACCATCTATCCCGACGTCATCGAATCGGCCAGCGCCAAAACCAAAAAGGCGCACACCATCAAGAGCCACCACAACGTCGGCGGCCTGCCCGATACGCTGCATTTGAAACTGCTGGAACCCTTGCGCGAACTGTTCAAGGACGAAGTGCGCGAGCTGGGAATTGCGCTGGGCCTGCCGCACGACATGGTCTACCGCCATCCCTTCCCCGGCCCGGGTCTGGGTGTGCGCATCCTCGGCGAAGTGAAGCGCGAATACGCAGAGCTGCTCAGACGGGCCGACGCCATTTTCATCGAGGAACTGCGCGCTTCCGGCTGGTACGAGAAAACCTCGCAGGCCTTTGCCGTTTTCCTGCCGGTCAAGTCCGTCGGCGTCATGGGCGACGGCCGCACCTACGATTACGTCGTCGCCCTGCGTGCCGTGCAGACCCAGGACTTCATGACCGCCCACTGGGCCGAGCTGCCCTATACCCTGCTCGGCAAGGTCTCCAACCGCATCATCAACGAAGTGCGCGGCATCAACCGCGTCGTCTACGACATCTGCGGCAAGCCGCCTGCGACGATTGAGTGGGAGTAACGTTCTTGAGGTGTTGGGCGAGGGGCCCCGCGTAGCGGGGATCGACCCGACGAAAGGACGTGCCCGCGACGCGCTGATCGTGGTTTTGCGAAGAATCCACAGAGCGGGCTCCCTTGAGCCCCGCACCCCGTGAAAACCGTCGCCGTCATCGGCGGCGGTCCGGCCGGTTTGATGGCGGCCGAAGTGCTGGCGCAGGGCGGTGTGCGGGTCGAGCTGTTTGACGCCATGCCATCGGTGGGACGCAAGTTCCTGCTGGCGGGGGTGGGCGGCATGAATATCACCCACGCCGAGCCGTTCGAGTCTTTCCTTTCGCGCTACGGCGCGCGTGCCACGGCCATCCGGCCGCTGCTCGAAGCCTTTTCCCCCAACGCGCTGTGCGAGTGGATTCACGGGCTTGGGATCGAAACCTTTGTCGGTTCGTCGGGGCGCGTGTTTCCCAAGGGCATGAAGGCCGCGCCGCTGTTGCGCGCGTGGCTGCATCGGCTGCGTGAATCCGGAGTGCGGTTTCATGTGCGCCATCGCTGGCTGGGCTGGGCCGATGAAGGCGCGCTGCGTTTTGCGACACCGCAGGGCGAAATGGCGGTTCAGGCCGACGTGGTGGTGCTGGCACTGGGCGGCGGCAGCTGGGCGAAACTGGGGTCCGACGGCGCGTGGGTGCCGCTGCTGGCGCAGCGCGGGGTCGAGGTCGCGCCGCTCGCGCCATTGAATTGCGGGTTTGATGTGGCGGGCGGCTGGAGCGAGCATCTGCGCAGCCGCTTTGCCGGGCAGCCGCTGAAAACCGTGGCGCTGCGTTTCACCGATGCGGCCGGCAACCCGCATCAGCGCAAAGGCGAACTGATGCTGTCCGATACCGGTGTCGAGGGCAGCCTGGTGTATGCCCTGTCGGCGCCCCTACGCGACACGATGGCGGCGCAGGGGGCGGTGACCCTCGAACTCGACCTGGCGCCCGACAAGACGCTCGATCGGGTCATCTCCGAAGTCGCCCATCCGCGCGGCGCGCGTTCGCTGTCCAGTCACCTGCAAAGCCGCGCCGGAATCCAGGGCGTGAAAATGGCGCTGCTGCGCGAAGTGTTGTCGGCGGATCAATTGAACGACCCGGTAAAACTCGCCAACGCGATAAAAGTACTGCCGCTCACGCTCGTCGCGCCTCGCCCGCTCGACGAGGCGATCAGCAGCGCCGGCGGCGTGCGTTTCGAGGCGCTCGACGAACACCTGATGCTGCGCCAGCTGCCCGGCGTATTCTGCGCGGGCGAGATGCTCGACTGGGACGCGCCCACTGGCGGCTATCTGCTCACCGCCTGTTTTGCCAGCGGCCGCGTGGCGGGGCAGGGCGCGCTAAACTTCCTGGCTGGCCAAATTCAAGCACGACACCATGCTGCGACTGACTGAACTCAAACTGCCGCTCGACCATCCGCCAGAAGCACTGCGCGCGGCGATCCTGAAGCGTCTGGAATTGGCGGATGACGAACTGGTCGGCTTCAGCATCTTCAAGCGCAGCTATGACGCGCGCAAAAAGCACGCGCTGCTGATGATCTATGCGGTCGACGTCGAGGTCAGGAACGAGGCCGCGCTGCTGAAGAAATTCAGCGACGACCGCCACCTCGCGCCGACGCCGGACATGGCCTACCGCTTCGTCGGCCACGCACCGGCGCATCTGGCTGAGCGCCCGATTGTGGTCGGCTTCGGTCCCTGCGGAATTTTTGCCGCGCTGGCGCTGGCGCAGATGGGCTTCAGGCCGATCGTGCTGGAGCGCGGCAAGGCGGTGCGCGAGCGCACCCAGGACACCTGGGGGCTGTGGCGCCGCCACGTGCTGAATCCGGAATCCAATGTGCAATTCGGCGAGGGCGGGGCGGGGACGTTTTCCGACGGCAAACTCTATAGCCAGATCAAGGACCCCAAGCATCTGGGGCGCAAGGTGCTGACCGAATTCGTCAAGGCGGGCGCGCCGGAGGAAATTTTGTACGTGTCGAAGCCGCACATCGGCACCTTCCGCCTGGTCGGCATGGTCGAGACCATGCGCCACGAGATCGAGGCACTGGGCGGCGAGATCCGCTTTCAGCAGCGCGTCACCGACGTGCTGATCGAGGACGGTCCCAATGGTAAAAGTATCCGCGGGGTGACGCTCGCCAGCGGCGAGACGCTCGCCAGCGACCACGTCATTCTCGCGCTCGGCCACAGCGCGCGCGACACCTTCGAGATGCTGCATGCGCGCGGCGTCTACATGGAAGCCAAGCCCTTCTCCATCGGCTTTCGCATCGAGCATCCGCAGTCGCTGATCGACAAGGCAAGGCTGGGGCCAAACGCGGGCAATCCGCTGCTCGGTGCGGCGGATTACAAGCTGGTTCATCATGCCAAGAACGGGCGCTCGGTGTACAGCTTTTGCATGTGCCCCGGCGGCACGGTGGTGGCCGCCGCCTCCGAGCCGAACTGCGTGGTGACCAACGGCATGAGCCAGTATTCGCGCAACGAGCGCAACGCCAACGCCGGCATCGTGGTGGGCATCACGCCCGAGGATTTCCCCGGCGGGCCGCTGGCCGGCATCGAGCTGCAAAGGAAATTGGAAACGCGCGCGTTCGAACTCGGCGGCGGCAATTACGAGGCGCCGGGGCAGCTGGTCGGTGATTTTCTAGAGGGCAAGCCTTCGACCCGGCTCGGCAGCGTCGAGCCTTCGTACAAGCCCGGCGTGCACCTGACCGATCTGGCCTCGACGCTGCCGGATTACGCCATCGAGGCGATCCGCGAGGCGCTGCCCGCGTTCGACCAGCAGATCAAGGGCTTCGCGATGAAGGATGCGGTGCTGACCGGCGTCGAGACGCGCACCTCGTCGCCGCTGCGCATCACCCGCGGCGACGATTGCCAGAGCCTCAACGTCAAGGGTCTGTATCCGGCGGGCGAGGGCGCGGGCTATGCGGGGGGGATTTTGTCGGCCGGGGTGGACGGCATCAGGGTGGCCGAGGCGGTGGCCTTGGACATGCTGGGGAAAACGGCGAAGGCGAATTGACGTAGGAGCGCCGCCCCCGGCGCGATGCCGTGGAGCTTGCATCGGTGCGAAAATCGCGCCGGGGGCGGCGCTCCCACAGCGGTGTTGGCTAACAATCCGGGATTAGTTGCTGCCGGACGCCGTGACCAGCTGCTTATAGGCGGCATCGGCCAGCTGCTGAATTGCCTGGCGCCCGATCTGGCCCGACAGGGCGTAGCCGAAATCGCCGTCTATCCAGTAGAACACGTCCACGCCGTTTTCGGTCGCGTGGCGGAAGGTCGTTTCCTGGTTGCCGGCAACCGCGCGGCGCACATAGAGGGTGACGCGGCGCTCGATCTTGTCCTGGTACATGAACTGGGCCACCGGGCCGGTTTCGCCCGACAGCAGGCGGCCGCCGAGCAGCTCGAATCCCTGCGCGCTGAAGTCCGGCGCCTGCAGCTGAGTACCGACGCGTTTGGAGAGCCAGGCAACCAGATGCTCCGCGTGGGCGGCGTCCACTTCGACCGGGTGGCGCGCTTCGGGACTGAAAACAGCGTGGGCGATGGCAGCATCGCGGGCGAGATAAACCGGGGCGGCGGGCGCCTGCTCCGCATTGAAGCCGATGGCGTAACCGACCAGCCCGGTGACCATCATGGCCAGCAGCGCCGCCACCGCCCTGAATGGCACAGGCAGGGCCGGGCGGCGGGTGGCGCGGACCAGCTTTAGCGGCAGCGGCTCATTGAGCACGGCGTCAAAGGCAGCATGCAGGGACTGGTTCTGGTCCGACCAGGCCTGCACCCGCGCGGCATCGGCCGGGTGGGCAGCCAGCCAGGCCTCGACCTCCAGACGGCGGGCTTCGGGTAGCGCACCATCCACATAGGCGTGGAGCTCGTGTTCGTGCACTTCGTCTGTCATTTCACGACTTTCAGTTTGATTGCAGGTTCCCCCGCCAGCATTTGCCGCATGCGCTCGCGTGCACGGGAGAGACGCGACATCACCGTGCCTGTCGGCACCCCCAGCACCTGGGCGGCTTCGGCGTAGCTGAATTGCTCCAGTCCCACCAGCAGCAGCACTTCCCGTTGCACCTCGGGCAATCGCGCCAGCGCCTCATGGATGTCGCGCGCGGCCAGCGCTTCCATTTGCCCGCCGCTCACCGGCTCGTCCTGCGCATCCTCGAGCTCGGTCTCCGTTGGCCGTCTGGCGCGTATCTGATTCACGAACAGATTGTGCATCAAGGTGAACAGCCAGGCGCGCAGATCGCTGCCGGGCTGCCACAGGTCCAGCTTGGCCAGCGCGCGCTCCAGGGTGTCCTGCACCAGATCGTCGGCACGGCTGACATCCCTCGTCAGCGCCCGGGCATAGCGGCGCAGGCGGGGAAGGTGCTCGATCAGGTCCGGGCGGGCGCGCACTTAGGGCTTGGCGGTATGCCACACATTGTTAACGCCGTCACCGGTCATGTCGCCCGGCTTCTTGTCATTGACCCACAGGTAGAGCGGCTTGCCCTTGAACGACCACTGCATGGAGCCGTCGTCACGGGTGATGATGGCGTAGTCGCCGCTGGCCTTGTCGGTGGTGGCGGCGGTCAGGGGCGGCCATTTCTGGGCGCATTCGCCGTTGCAGACGCTCTTGCCGGAGCCGGCTACGTCCTTGTCGAACACATACAGCGTCATGCCGGAGGGGTTGGTGAGCACGCCCATCTGGGTTTTGGCGGGCGATACAGCGTAGGGGCTGGCGCAGGCAACCAGCATGCTCAGGGCGGTGAGGGACAGGGTCAATGAGGTTTTCATGGCGTTTCCAGGTTCAAGGGTTATTCAAGGGTTACGGAGATATACCTAAGCTTGCATTGACGTGAACACCTGCCCGGTCGAGTTTATTCCCATTCGATCGCACATATTTACAGAATGGCCGGCCCGGCTATTCGTGAAGTGGCTGCGCTGCGGCTGTGCCTCAAGCCCTGCATGACATCTCATAAAAAATGCTTGCCATCAATACAATGTTTCAAATATCATTGAAACATGGAAACAAAAACCGTCGTCACCGCCCTTGCCGCCCTGGCCCAGGATTCCCGCCTGGCCATTTATCGCGCCTTGGTTCAGGCCGGTCCGGCCGGGCTGGCCGCCGGCAAGATCGGCGAACTCACCGGCATTGCGCCGTCCTCGCTGTCCTTCCACCTGAAGGAGCTGTCGCACGCCGACATGGTGAGCTCGCAGCAGGCGGGGCGCTTCGTCATCTACACCGCAAATTTCTCGACCATGAACGCGTTGCTCGGTTTTCTCACCGAAAACTGCTGCGGCGGCAATCCCTGTTCGCCGCCGAGCCGACCGTGACCAAGGACGATTACGCCAAGTGGATGCTCGACGACCCGCGCGTGAATTTCGCCATCTCGGCGCGCGGCGCGGCGCCTGGCCTGAACCATCTGGGCGTGCAGGTGGAAAACGCCAACGAACTGGCCGATATGAGCGCGCGCCTGCAAAAGCTCGACGCCGAAGTGGTCGAAGAGTTGGGCACCGCCTGCTGCTACGCCAAGTCGGACAAGTACTGGGCGACCGACCCCAGCGGCATCGCGTGGGAGACCTACCACACGCTCGACAGCATTCCCGTGTTCGGCGGACAGCAGGCGAGCGGCTGCTGCGTGCCCGAACCTGCAGTGGAAAAAACCTCCTGCTGCACCCCGGCCAGGTCGGCCGCGGGCGGATGCTGCTGAGTTTCTTTTTTTACACTTCTTAGGATAAATCGTGGCTGAAAAAACCTACACCGTGCTGGTGCTGTGCACCGGTAATTCCTGTCGCTCGCAAATGGCCGAAGTGCTGTTGAACCATGACCTCGCCGGCCAGGTGCGCGCACTCTCCGCCGGCACCCGGCCACAGCCAAAGGTGGCCGATGGCGCGATCGCAGCGCTGAAAGAGGCCGGCCTGAATACCGACGGCCTGCACCCGAAGGACATCGACGCGGTGATGAACGAGCCCATCGACCTGGTGGTGACGGTGTGCGACAACGCCAAGGAAGCCTGCCCGATCTTCCCGAAGCCGATCCCCGCCATCCACCTGCCGTTCCACGACCCGCACGGCGAACCGCTGGAGAGCTTCCTTGCGGTACGCGACGACATCCGCACCCGGCTGGTTGCCGCGGTGCGCGACAAGCTCGGCCTGCAGGCTGCTGCTGCCTGACTCGACGGAGACGCTGCCATGGCCGAACCGGTCTTCAATGTGCTGTTCCTGTGTACCGGCAATTCGGCGCGCTCGATCCTGGCCGAATCGCTGCTGAACAATTTGGGCAAGGGGCGCTTCCGGGCGTTCAGTGCGGGCAGCCATCCGGGCGTGCAGGTCAATCCGTTTGCACTGGAATTGCTGGAAAAGAACCATTTCCCTACTGCGGAGCTTCGAAGCAAGTCGTGGGATGAATTTGCGCAGCCCGATGCGCCGCGTCTCGATTTCGTCATCACCGTATGCGACAACGCGGCGTGCGAAG
>DATMWS010000151.1:0-2189 GCA_035562135.1 Thiobacillus sp.
GCGATTGCCAGCGCTGTTCGGACGGGCGGAGTGGCGGGATGGTGGTGATGAGTGGACTTGAACCACCGACCTACGGATTATGAATCCGTCGCTCTAACCGACTGAGCTACATCACCACGGAAAGCCGCGGAGAATAGCAGAAGCTGCCCCTCACGATCAAGGACGGCGCAAACGGATGCCACGGTGAATTTCCCCTTCCAGCAATCTAACAGAAGATCATGTAGTTAACGCCGAGGGCTGGACAAACCGCATTTTCTGGCGTAAGAAGGGTGAATGCGGATCGATCTGAAGCGAATAGGCGTTCGTCCGGTCAGCGCGAGCGAGGAGTTGCGCTACCGGGAACTGATGCAGCGGCACCACTATCTGGGCGACTTGGCGAAGATAGGGCACACGCTTTGGTATGTAGCCACGTACGAGCAGGAATGGGTGGCGCTGCTGAGTTTCTCGGCGTCAGCGTTGAAATGCGCGGATCGAGATCGCTGGATTGGTTGGGATTTCCGGCACCAATACGGTCGTCTCAAGCTGATCGCCAACAACAGCCGTTTTCTGATCCTGCCTGACTGGCATTGCCCGAACCTGGGTTCCAAAGTGCTCGCCTTGTGCGAACGTCGGATCGGTAGCGACTGGCGAGCATATTTCGAGCAGCCCTTGCTGCTGCTCGAAACCTTTGTCGATACGACACGCTATCGCGGCACGGTCTACCGCGCGGCCAACTGGATCTGTCTTGGCCAGACCCAAGGTAGCCGCCGCATTCCCGGCGGCTACAGCGCGCGCGAGGGCTCACCCAAACTGATCTTCGTTCGCCCCTTGCATCAGGATGCACAGTGCGAACTGTCCCGCCCCATCCTGCAACCTCACTACCGCCTGGAGTCGCCCAAGATGATGCTGGCTGCCGAGCACATGTGCGCCTTGCCGACCTACTTCAAGGACATCCCCGATCCTCGTCGCGCTCAAGGCCGGCGACATCCGCTGCATGTCGTCCTTGCCATCGCCGCTGGCGCAACCTTGTGCGGAATGGACGGCTACAAGGCCATTGCAGGCTGGGCCAAAGATCTGGGCTGCAAAGCACGCGAGCGCTTCGGCTGTCGCATTGAGAACCGGCAGCGCCGGGTCCCCAGTGAAAGCATCATTCGCGATGTGCTTGTGCGCGTCGATCCCGAAGCGCTTGACCGCGCCCTGCAACGCTGGAATGCCGATTTCGGGCAATCAGACCAAAGCCTTGCCATCGACGGCAAGACCATGTGCAACGCCATCGACGAACAGGGACGACAAACCCACATCATGAGCGTCGTCGGGCACGAAACGGCTCAGTGCTACACCCAAAAAAAATCGGTACCCTACCCGTAGCAGGCAAGGACGAGAGCAAGCAGACCAATGAAATCGGGATGTTTGCCGCCGTGCTTGACGCCATCGACATCACCCGCAAAACGATCAGCGCCGATGCCCTTTTGACGCAACGCAGCTTGGCGAGCTACCTGCTCGAACGTCAGGCGCATTACCATTTCACCGTCAAAGGCAATCAGCCTGGACTGCACAAAGACATCTCGTTGCTGTTCCACAAGCGCGCCACACCCGACTATGAGCAGGTTTCACCCCCCGATCACGGCCGGATTGAAACCCGTCGCATCTGGTGCAGCACGGCGCTCAACGCCTATCTGGATTTCCCTCACGTCGGCCAGGTTTTCATGATCGAGCGCGAAGTGCTGCACAAGAAGACCGGCGAGATCACCATCGAGCACGCCCTTGGCATCACCAGTCACACTCCCGAGCAGGCCGATCCAGCGCACGTCCTCGCCACCAATCGCGGACATTGGGTCATCGAGAATAGCTGCCACTACATCGTCGACTGGAATTTCCACGAAGACCGCTCGCGCATCTCCACCGGACACGGCCCGGCCAACGTCTCCCGACTGCGTCGCTTCGCCGTCGGCATCCTCAAACGATTCTCCGACGGAAAAACCAGCATCGCCGAAAAAATGCGCAGACTCCATCGCAATACACGCCTCGTCTTCGACTACTTGCACATGACCAAGAACTCCACACGGATTCCTCCTCAACCAGCCGGGTAGAACAAATTCACCGTGCAGTCGGCGCTGCCAACGAACATGCCGATGGAACCCGCCAAGGCAAGCTCCAGGCACGGAGGACACAAGATCGGCCGGCAGGCAAAGATCTGCCGCGCTCTACAG
>DATMWS010000152.1:0-6982 GCA_035562135.1 Thiobacillus sp.
CTGGCGCGCACCCGGCAGTCGCTGCCGTATTACCGGGTCGACCTGCTCGCGCCCTCGCTCACCGCCGTGCATCCATTCAACACCTTCGTCGGCGCCGACCTGGAACGAGTGAGCGGCGGCCTCACCTGGCGCATGGAACTCGGCTACACCGACGGCGTACCGGTGACCCTGGCCACCACCGCGATGGACACCACGCATTCGCTCGACTGGATCGGCGCGCTGGAGTTTTTCCCTGGCGGCAAGGACACCCGCGTCAATCTGCAGCTGGTGGCGCATGCGCTGCAGACCGACCGTAGCATCCTTGAGCTGAAGGAATACTACGGCGCCAACGGCGAAATCGAGACCAGCTTCGGCCAGGGACGCTGGAAAGCCGGCATGCGTTTTTCCAGCGGCTTCAACGTGCACGACGTCTACCTCAGCCCCAAACTCAGCTACGTGGGATGGGAACCGCACGAGCTCTATATCGCGGCACATTATTTCGACGGCGAGGCGCGTACCCTGGGCGGCTTCCACCAGGATCATTCGCTGATCACGCTGGGTTTGCGCAGCAAATTCTGACCCTCCGGACGGCATGACGATGCTGAAACCCTGGCTCGATGGCAGCCGCATGCTGCCGCCCTGGCTGGCGCTGGCGATCCTGCTCGGCCTGCAACTGGCCTCGCTGCCTTTCCTGCTCAACATCCATTTCAACAATGCGGGGGACATCTACTCCCCTGCGGACGCGCCCATCATCCAACTGCGCGAATCCTTGTTTCGCGAATTCCCCAGCGACGAGGCGCTGATCGCCCTGTTCGAGGGCGATGCACTGTTTAACCCGGCATTCCTCGGCGCACTCGATCGCGTGGCCAAAAAACTGGAAACGCACCCTTCGGTGGATCGCGTGCTCACGCTCACCACTGTCGAGCATATCGACGCGACCGACGATGGCTTTTCGGTTTCCCTGTTGGTGGATCCCGATGACCTGACAGCGCGCACGCCCGCTGAATGGAAGGCAAGGGTGCTGGACGATGCGGTGGCACCTGGCGTGATCGTCTCGAAGGATGGCAAGGCCGTCGCGCTGGTGGTACGGCCCAACGTGCTGAAGGAAAGTCTCGCGCGCCGCGACATCGCGATCGCGCTCGATGCCGCCATCGCCGCCGAGAAACTCGACGTTTACCGGACTGCAACCGCCGGAACCGTGGCGCAGACCGTCGAGGAATTGCGCTCACTGTGGCGCGACAGCGCAATCTTCATTCCGCTGACCGTCGTCATCGGCCTGGTGCTGATGTGGTGGGTAGTCGGTCGGGTGCGGCCGATGATCATCGGCGGCCTGGCGATGGGAACGGTCGTCGCGGTCAGCGTGGCGGGGATCGTCGCGTCAGGCCAGCCGTACACACCGATCACCGCCATGATTCCCACCCTGATGGCGGCCTACACCACGGCCACGCTGCTGCATCTGTACGCCGCCATCCAGCGCGCGCGCATCGCGCTGCTGTCGCGTCCGCAACGCATCGCGCGCGCACTGAAAGAAACCTTCGTACCCGGCCTGTTCAATGTGCTGACGACCGGCGCCGGACTTCTGAGCCTGCTGTGGGTGGATATTCCGCCGGTGCAGGCCTTCGGCCTGTCAGGCGCGATTGGCACGCTGATGGTGTTTCTGGTGGTATTCATCCTGGTGCCGCCGATTCTGCTGAAATGGGATACGCCGCGCTGGCCGCGCCGCCGTTCCGGGCTGGCGCACGCGCGTCATATCGCTGCGGCTGTAGCGGTGTTCAGTCTGCGCAACGCCAGGGCCGTGCTCATCGGCACGCTATTGCTGGTGCTGGCGGCCATTCCACTCGCCCTGCAGGTGAAAGTGGAGTCCAATCTGATCGAGTTTTTTGCGCCGGACCACAGCATCAGCCGCAGCACCGATCGGGTCGAAGCCAAATTATCCGGTGTGAGCACGATGGAAATCGTGCTCACCACTCCCGGACGCGACGAGCTGAAAAATCCCGCCACGCTGGCGCAGATCAAGGCATTGCAGACCTGGCTTGAACAACAGCCGGAAATCGATCGCAGCTTTTCGCTGGTTGAGGTGATCGAGGAAATGAACCGCGCCTTCAGTGGCGAGGAACTTGGCCCCAATGCGCTGCCGACCAATCGCAAGCTGGTCGAACAGCTGCTGCTGATTTACGACGGCAAGGATTTGTACGAACTGGTCAACCGTGAATTTCAGCGCGGCCGGATTGCCCTCAATCTGAATGTTCACGGCGCCAATGAAATCGGCCAGGTGATCGAACGAATCGAGGCGCATCTGCGCGCGCAGCCGATCCCGGGGGTCCATACCGAGATGGCTGGTTTCGGACGGCTGTTTTCCGATCAGGAGGATCGCATCGTCGAAGGCCAGCTCAAGAGCTTCGCCTCCGCCTTCCTGCAGATCCTGCTGCTACTGGCGCTGCTGTTCCGCTCGTTCCGCGGTGCGCTGATCTGCCTGGTGCCGAACCTGGCGCCGCTGTTCTTCATTTTCGTGGTGATGGGGGCGGCCGGAATCGCACTCGATGTGGCCACCGTGCTGATCGCCGGCGTCATCCTCGGCATCACGGTGGACGACACCATCCACCTGTATCACGGCTACCTGCACCGCATCCGCCACGGCGTCAGCCCGGTGTTCGCCATCATCCGCAGCGTGGAAGCCTCGGGCCGCGCAGTCATTGCCATTTCCATCGTTCTGATTGCGCAGTTCAGTCTGCTGGGGCTGTCCGACTTCCGCCCCACTGCGCATTTCGGCATGCTGTGCGCGGTCGGCCTGTTCGCCGGCCAGCTGTTTGAATTGCTGCTGATGCCCGCCCTGCTCGGCCTGCGGTTACGCAAGCCGCAGCAGGCCGTCACGGCACCGTAATTCTCAGCGCGCCGAACTCGTCGTTGAACAGTCCCACCTCGTCGCCCGAGGCAAACTGCCAGCCTTCCAGATGGCCGAAATCGGTACTGGATTTGGGCTCCAGATTGAGATTGAAACGGCGCGCCGTCGACAGCGTTGGGTTGCGCACCGCGAGCACCACGGTCAGATAGCGGTCACTGGTGTTTTCGATCACCGCAACCAGCCCCTTGCCCAGCATCGACGAGCGGAAACCGACCACCACCGGCAGCGCAGGCTTGGCTGCTGCCGCCGCCTGGAAATCGGTTTCCTTGTAGGCCAGTTGCGCTTTCAGCTGCTCGATTTCGCGCTGGCTGTCGGTCAGCTGGTTGCGCGTTTCGATCAGATAGCGTTCGGTCTGCTGGTGGGTTTCGATTTCCTTCGACAGGCGCCGCTTCACATCGCCCAGATCGACATTGAGCATGAAGGCATACAGCACCAGGCCGCACGCCAGCAACACCAGCACGACATTCAGGCCGATGGAGACGATCAGCCCGCGCCGCTTCGGCTGATTGGGAGCAGGGACAGTCATTCCGTTCCCGTGCTCACCCGGTGTTGCGCATCCCGGCAGCAATGGCATTGATCGACCGCTTCAGCGGCGTCAGCCAGGTGTCCTGCTCGGATTCCCACACGCTGCCGCTGCGATAACGTTTCAGCATGCGCACCTGGATGTGGTTGATCGGGTCGATGTAGGGGCGACGGCGCGAAATCGATAGCGCCAGCGTCGGGTTGTCTTCCAGCAGGGTCTCGATCTGCGCGACCTGCTTGACACCGGCTACGGTGAGCGCGAATTCATCCGCAATCGTACGGTAGATCACCATGGTATTGGGGTGATCGCACAGGCGCGCGTACTCCTCGGCGATTTCCATGTCGGCCTTGGTCAGCGCCATCTGCACGTTGGACAGCAGACCGCGGAAGAACGGCCACTCGCGATACATCGCCTGCAGGTGCGCGAGACCGTCCGGCTGGCGGTCGATGAAGCCCTGCAACGCGCTGCCGATGCCGTACCAGGCGGGCAGCGTGTGGCGCGACTGCGCCCAGCCGAACACCCACGGAATCGCGCGAATCGACCCCAGCGAGCGGTCGGCCTTCTTGCGGTGCGACGGCCGGCTGCCAATGTTGAGCAGGCCGATTTCGGTGACCGGCGTGCTCTCGTAGAAATAATCGATGAAGCCCGGCGCACCGATCAATGCGCGATAGGCCGTCTCGCCTGCCGCCGCGATGTCGCGCATCCGGTCGAGATACGCCTGCGGGTAGCGCACCTCGCTCTGCGCCAGCGCAGTGGCGCTGGCCTTGAGCAGGCCGGTGGCCCCCATGCCGATTTCGTAGTTGGCGGTTTCGGGATGGCCGTATTTGTAATACAGCATCTCGCCCTGCTCGGTGAACTTGATTTCGCCGTTCACGGTGCCGGGCGGCTGCGACAGGATCGCTTCGTAGGTGGGGCCGCCGCCGCGCCCGACGGTACCGCCGCGCCCATGGAACAACCGGCATTCGACGCCGAACTGCTGGGTCAGCGCGATGATGGAAAGCTGCGCCTGATAGAGATTCCAGTTCGACGCCAGAATGCCGCCGTCCTTGCACGAATCCGAATAGCCGAGCATGACTTCCTGGTGGTTGCCGTTGGCCGCCACCAGCGCACGATAGACCTTGTTGGACAACAGCTGCTCGAGAATCGCCTGGCTGCGCTGCAGGTCGTCCACCGTCTCGAACAGCGGCGCCACCAGAATGCGGCAGAACCAGTCGCGCCCGGTGTGGCCGCACAGGCCGACCAGCCGTGCCAGCAGCATCACTTCCATCACGTGGGAGGCGCTGTGCGTCATCGAAATCACATAGGTGCCGAAGACTTCATCGCCCACTTCGGCCTTCAGCTTGGCCATGCGCCGGAACACCGCGAGCGCTTCGCGCGCCTCGTCGTCCAGCGCGACATCGTTGACCTCGATCGGGTCGATGTAGCCAATCCAGGCGGCCAGGCGCTGCAGGCGTTCGGCTTCCGTTGCACCGGCGTAATCGAAATCGGGGTCGATCTGCTGCAGCACCGCAGTGACCGTGCGCGTGTGCACGGTCGATTCCTGGCGGATGTCGAGCTGCAACAAATGGAAGCCAAAGCTTTCGACCAGCCGGATCAGCGCCTGCAGATCCTGCATGGCGACGATGCGGTCGCCGTGGCTGATCAGCGAATCGCGCAGCAGATAGAGGTCGTCGAGGAAAGCGCTTGCGTTTTTATACGCCAGGTGCGAAGTAAAGCTCGGCACATCGGCCAGGCACTGGTGGACGTAGGACAGGTTGGCGCCCAGCCGCGCCAGCATGATCGCCGCCATGCGGCGGTAAGGTTCGCGGCTGTAAATCTGGACCGCCGTACCGAGGAACACCTGTTCGCCGAACTCGGCTTCATATTCCAGCAGGCGCTCGAGGAAGGGCGCGGAAGGCGTGCACCAGCCGCCGCTGTGGGTGAGCGTCTGCCGCAGTTCCAGCACCCGCAAGCGGTATTCATCCAGCGCCGCCTGCATCTGCGTATGCACGGTCCATTCGGTGACATCCGCCGTCACGAACGGGTTGCCATCGCGATCGCCACCGATCCACGAACCGAAGCGGATGAAGCTCGGCACCTCCACCACGCCAACGCCGTCGGCATTCACGCCGTAATGCTTGCGGATGGCTTTCTCGAAATACTGATACGCCTTCGGCACCGCCTCGAACAGGCTTTCCCGCACGTAATACAGGCCATTGCGCACTTCGTCGCGCACTTCCAGCTTGGCGGTGCGCAGTTCGTCGGTACGCCACATCACCTGAATTTCGGCAGCCAGCTGGGTTTCCAGTTCGCGCTGGTCGTTCACCCCCAGCGTCGGGCTATACAGCTGGTCGCAAATCAGGAACACCCGGCGCACGCCTTCCATCACCGCACGACGACGCGCCTCGGTGGGGTGTGCCGTGAACACCGGCGCGTAGTGCAGGCGGTTGAGCATGCCCTGCAATGTGTCCACCGAGATGCCCTGCGCCTTGAGGTCGGCCAGGGTGCGGTCGAACGAGCCGTCCCACAGCGCCATGCCGTGCGACAGCATGCGGCGGCGGTTGCGGTGGGCAAAGCTTTCTTCCGCCACGTTGACCAGCATGAAATAGCTGGAGAAGGCACGCACCACCAGTTCGACCTTGTTAGCCGGCATGGCGTCGATCATCGCCATCAGCTCGGTGCGGCGCTGCTGGTCTTCCTGCTGGTGCAGCTCGGCAAAGCCGCGCCGCAGGGTTTCCACCGCATCGAACACGTCTTCGCCGGCAAACTGCAGCAACACCTGGCCCAGCAGGGTGCCCAGCAGTTTGACCTGCGCGCGCAGATGGTCGTCCGTCAGAAGGTTTTCGGGTGCATTCATGGCAGAAGGGAATCAAAGCCCAGCGGAATTAAGTGCGGCAAAGCCGGCCATTTTCGCATAGTCGGCGCGCATCACCCAACCGCGCGCCGCGCGTTGCGGAACATCCGCAGCCACGGGGCCGCCCCTGCCATGCCGTCCGGCTTCCACGACAGCTGCGCGGCGCGGACCACGCGTTCCGGGTGCGGCATCAGGATGCTGAAGCGGCCATCCGCGGTGGTGAAGCCGGTCAGCCCGCCGGGCGAACCATTGGGATTGGCCGGATAGGTCTCGGTCGGCGCGCCCCGATGATCGACGTAACGCAGCGTGGACTGTGCCTCGCCGGCGTGCGCCGGGTCGCGGAATGCGACCCGGCCTTCGCCGTGCGACACCACGATCGGCATCACCGAGCCCGCCATGTCGGCGAAGAATAGCGACGGCGAAGCCAGCACTTCGACCAGTGCAAAGCGCGCCTCGAACTGCTCCGACAGGTTGCGCTCGAAGCGCGGCCACGCAGCCGCGCCCGGAATCAGGTCGTGCAGCTGGCTCATCATCTGGCAGCCGTTGCACACGCCCAGCGCAAAAGTATCGGTGCGCTGGAAAAACGCCGCGAACTGGTCGCGCGCACGCGGGTTGAACAGGATCGACTTGGCCCAGCCGCCGCCCGCGCCCAGCACATCGCCGTAGCTGAAGCCGCCGCACGCAGCCAGCCCGGTGAAGTCGGCAAGGCTCACCCGGCTGGCGAGGATATCGCTCATATGCACGT
>DATMWS010000153.1:0-2174 GCA_035562135.1 Thiobacillus sp.
GTGGGGGTCGATCGGCTTCATCCTGGTGGTGGTGGGGCTGGGCTACGCTTTCGATCATGTGGCCATCGCTTGGCTGCCGTGGGCGGTGATGGCGGTGATGCTGGGCATCGTCGCGTTCGCGCGGGTGATTCCCGAGTCCGAGATCCTGCCGCACGCCAGCGACCATATCCCGGTGTGGGACGTGCTGAAGCGGCCCGAAGTCGCTTCGCTGCTGGCCGCCTGCCTGTTGATGGCGGTGACGCACGGGCCGTACTACACCTTCTACTCCATCTACCTGGTCGAGCACGGCTACGACAAGTCGACCGTCGGCTGGTTGTGGGCGCTCGGCGTGCTGTGCGAGATCGGCATTTTCCTGATCATTCCGCGCATTTTTGCGCAGGTGACGCCGCGCAAGCTGATCCTGGCGAGCTTCGCTCTGGCGGTGCTGCGCTTCCTCTTGATCGCTTGGGGGGTGGAATCGGCCTGGCTGGTGTGGGGGGCGCAGACGCTGCATGCCTTCACCTTCGGTACCTATCACGCGGCGGCGGTGGCGCTGATCCACCAGCATTTCCGCGGTCGCCACCAGGCGCGCGGGCAGGCGCTCTACACCAGCATCTCTTACGGGGTAGGCGGCACCATCGGCGGACTGGCGAGCGGGCTGACCTGGGACACGCTGGGATCGGCCTGGACTTTCACCCTGGCCGCCGGAAGCGCAGCGCTGGCGTGGGCGGTGTATGCCGCGTGGGGGCAGACAAAACCCATGCCAGCGCCCCGTTCATAATGATGAAAACAGGCCAAGCTATGGAATAATCAGCGTTTTACGAGCTGTCTCGCCTTATTCCGCATGCCAGGACTCACCTTATTCCAGAAATTGTGGGACGCCCACGTCGTCCACGTCGAAGCTGACGGCACCACGCTGCTCTACATCGACCGCCATCTGGTGCACGAAGTCACCAGCCCGCAGGCATTCGAGGGGCTGAAGCTGGCCCACCGCATCCCGCGCCGGGCCGACGCGGCGATCGCCGTGCCCGACCACAACGTGCCGACCACCGACCGTTCGCAGGGCATCGCCGACCCCATCTCGCGCCTGCAGGTGGAAACGCTCGACGCCAACTGCGCCGAGTTCGGCATCACCGAATTCAGGATGGACGACATCCGCCAGGGCATCGTCCACGTCATCGGCCCCGAAGAGGGGTTGACCCTGCCCGGCATGACCGTGGTGTGCGGCGATTCGCATACCTCGACCCACGGCGCGTTCGGTGCGCTGGCCTTCGGCATCGGCACCTCCGAGGTCGAACACGTGCTGGCCACGCAATGTCTGTGGCAGAAACCGTCGAAGACCCTGCTGGTTAAAGTTGAAGGCACACTGGGCCGCGGCGTCACGGCGAAGGACATCGCCCTTGCGATCATCGGCGAGATCGGCACCGCCGGCGGCACCGGCTTTGCGCTGGAGTTCGCCGGCTCGGCGATCCGCGCGCTATCGATGGAAGGCCGCATGACGCTGTGCAACATGGCGATCGAGGCCGGCGCGCGCGCCGGCATGGTGGCGGTCGACCAGACCACGATCGATTACGTCAAAGGCCGCCCCTATTCGCCCAAGGGCGCGGCATGGGACAAGGCGGTGGCATGGTGGAACACGCTGCATTCGGACGCCGACGCGGTGTTCGACCGCGTGGTCGAACTCGACGCCGCGACCATCGAACCGCAGGTCACCTGGGGCACCTCGCCCGAGATGGTGACGACCATCAACGGCCGCGTGCCCAACCCGGCCGACGCGCCGAGCGAGGTCAAGCGGCACGACTGGACGCGTGCGCTGGAATACATGGGCTTGCAGGCCGGCACGCCACTGGCCGAAATTAAAATCGACAAGGTCTTCATCGGCTCGTGCACCAACTCGCGGATCGAGGATCTGCGCGAAGCCGCCAGCGTGGCCAGGGGCCGCAAGGTCGCACCCAACGTCAAGCTGGCGATGGTGGTGCCGGGTTCCGGCCTGGTCAAACAGCAGGCCGAGGCCGAAGGCCTGGACAAGATTTTTGTCGAAGCCGGATTCGAATGGCGCGAGCCGGGCTGCTCGATGTGCCTGGCGATGAACGCCGACCGGCTGGAGCCGGGCGAGCGCTGCGCTTCGACCAGCAACCGCAATTTTGAAGGACGGCAGGGGCAGGGTGGTCGAACCCACCTGGTCAGCCCGGCGA
>DATMWS010000154.1:0-23351 GCA_035562135.1 Thiobacillus sp.
GAAATGCACCTTCAGGCCATCGACCTGCAGCAAAGGCTCGGCAGCCCTGTCGGCTTTCGTGTTGGCCGTCATCTCGCGCGGGGTGTGGCTGGGCAAAGCTCCGGCCAGATGGCAGCGCACCCGCTGACCATCGAGTTCCTGCCAGTCCGGCGATTCATCGCGGCAGCGCGCCACCGCAAATGGACAGCGCGGGGCAAAGCGGCAGCCGCGCATCTGCCCATCAAGCTTCGGCACCTGGCCGGGAATCGTGGTCAGCCGCCCGCCGTCACCGGGGCGCGGCAGCGCCTCGAACAGCATGCGGCTATAGGGATGCTGCGGGGCAGCAAAGAACGCTTCGCGCGTGCCCTCCTCCAGCAGTTCACCGGCATACATCACGCCCACGCGGTCGGCGTTCTCGGCCACCACGCCGAGGTCGTGCGTGATCAGTAGCATGCCCATCTGCCGCTCGGCTCTGAGGCTGCGCAGCACGTCGAGCACCTGTGCCTGGATGGTCACGTCGAGCGCCGTGGTCGGCTCGTCGGCGATCAGGAGCCGGGGCTGGCCGGCCAGCGCCATCGCAATCATCACCCGCTGGCGCAGCCCGCCTGAAAGCTCGAACGGATAGGTATCCAGCCGCCGCGCCGCATCCGGTACCCCCACCGCATCGAGCAGGCCTCGCGCAGCGTCCTTTGCCGCCGCTCCGGCGAGGTTCTGATGCAAGGCCAAGGCCTCGCCGATCTGCTCGCCCACCTTGATGACCGGATTCAGCGCCAGCATCGGCTCCTGAAAAATCATCGCCATCTGCCCGCCGCGCACGCGCCGCATGTCGCGCTCGGGCAGGGCCCGCACGTCGGTTTCGCACAGCCGGATGCCCCCCGACACGATGCGTCCGCCATCCGGCAACAGCCGCATCAGCGACAAGGCAGTCATCGACTTGCCGCAGCCGGATTCGCCCAGCAGCGCATAGGTTTCGCCCGCCGCAACCTGGAAGGACACGCCGTCGACCACGCGCAGTGCATCCGCGCCATGGCCGATTGCGGTGACCAGTCGGTCGACCCGCAGCAAGGGCTTCATCGACGCCCTCCCAGGCGCGGGTCGAAGGCATCGCGCACGCCGTCGGCAAACAGGTTGGCGGCCAGCACCAGGGCAAACATGAAGGCAAACGCCGCGCCGAGCTGCCACCAGACGACAGGCTCGCGCGCCAGCTCGAGGCGTGCGCCGTTGATCATGTTGCCCCAGCTGTACATCGAGGGATCGACGCCGACGCCGACGTAGGACAGCACCGCTTCGGCCAGCACCAGGCCGGAGAAATCCAGCACGATCGCAATCAGCACGAGGTGAAACACGTTGGGAAAAATGTGGCGGCTGATGATGCGTGCATTCGACACGCCAAAGGCGCGTGCCGCCTCGACATAATCGAGCGTGCGCAGCTTCAGCGATTCGCCGCGCAGCAGGCGCGCCAGCCCGGTCCAGCTGGTCACGCCCATGATGAGACACAACGCCAGCAGGCGGATGTCGGCGCGTGCCGCGGCGGTGTCGAACAGCTCGGGATTGGATTCGATGTACACCTGCACGATCAGTACCGCCGCCGCAATCAGCAGCACGCCGGGAATCGAATTCAGCACGGTGTAGAGGTACTGGATGACGTCGTCCACCCAGCCGCGAAAATAGCCGGCGGCGATGCCGAAACCGATCGCCAGCGGCAGCGTGACCAGCGTGGTCAGCGTGCCGATGACCAGGCCGGTGCGGATGCTCTTGAGGCTGATGTAGAGCACGTCCTGCCCGACCTTGTCGGTGCCGAAGACATGGTAGCCCGCGGCCAGCTGCGCCAGCGCGCCGCCCAGCATCAGCATCAGCGCCAAGATGAGGACGAGCGTCCGCCCCGGCCAGTCGAGGCGCCCGCCTCCCCAGGCCGCCAGCCACGCTCCCAACGACGCTTGCGTGCGGCGCGCCTGCCATGCGGCCAGCAGACCGAACAGCAGCAGACTGGCCGCCAGGCCCTGCGCCAGCCCGATGAGGCTGCGCCGGGCAATGTCAGGCAGCCGCGCATCGGCATGCTTGAGGTGTGCGCCGCCGTATTGCAGGCGCGGGTAGTCGCGCACCGTTTCGCCGTCACGCTGCACGAACTCCTTGGCATACAACTGCATCGCCAGCGGCGCCGAATAGGTTTTCTCCTGCTGCGTGCGCAGTTCGCCCACCAGTGCATCGAACACGGACAGCACGTCGACCGAATAGTGCGGCTTGTCGGCCGGGCTGTCGGCCAGCCGCGCGCGGTAATGCAGCGAATCGAGCAGGCCGATGACGACGAACACGCCGAGCACCAGCGCCGCGCCCATCGCCATCGGGCGCTGCGCGACCACCCGCCAGGGCGCGCGCAGATGTTCCTGGCGGCGGATGAACCATACCAGCGCCAGCACCACCGCCAGCAGCGCGAAAATCAGCGCATCGGTCCACAGGATGACGGGTTGCATATTCATTGCAGCCGCACCCGCGGATCGACCCACGAATAGGAGATGTCGGTGAGCAGCAGGCCGACGATGTAGAGGAAGGAGCCGAGGAACACCATCGCGCGCACCACGGCGAAATCCTGCGCCTGGATGGCATCGATGGTGTAACTGCCCAGCCCCGGAATGCCGAAGAAGGATTCGGTGATGAGGCTGCCCATGAACAGCAGCGGCAGCACCACCACCGCGCCGGTGAGGATCGGGATCATGCCGTTCTTCAGCACGTGGCGGAACAGCACGCGCACCTCGGAGAGGCCCTTGGCGCGCGCGGTGCGCACATAGTCCTTGCCGATTTCCTCGAGGAAGATCGTGCGATACCAGCGCGCGCCGCTGCCGATGCCGGCCACTACGCTGACCAGCACCGGCAGCAGGATGAACCTGATGCCATCGATGCCGCCGGCAAAGCCGGAGATCGGTAAAAGGTTCCACAGCTTGGCGATGAAATATTGCCCCGCGATGATGTAGAACAGCCCCGAGATCGACATCAGCACCACGCACAACACCACGCCCCACAGGTCGAGATAGGTGGCACGGAAGAACACCATCAGCAAGGCGAAGGTGATGTTGACCAACAGCCCGATGACAAACACGGGCAGCGCAATCGCCAGGCTCGGCCCCATGCGGGTGCGGATTTCGTTGCCGATGTTGCGGCCGTCGTCGCCCTTGCCGAATTCGAACGCGAACATCGCGGCCGAGCGCTGAAAGAAAATCGTGTCGGTGAGTTGCGCGCTGCCGGTCGCCTTGGCGTTCAGCAGCAAGGGCTTGTCGTAGCCGTGCTCCACCTTCCACCGTTCGATCGCCTCCGGTGTCACGTGCTTGGCGCCCAGTTGCAGCCGCGCCATGTCCTCCGGGGTGTTGACGACGAAGAACAGCGCAAACGTCAATAGGTTCACCCCGATCAGGATCGGCATGGCATACAGCAGGCGGCGCAGGATATAGGCAAACATGGTTAAATCATCTGACTCAGCAACAAACGCACATCCGCGCCATAGGGTAAAGCCAGCCAGACCAGTGCAGCACAGTTGAGCATCACCGTGAACCAGAAAGCCGTTTGAAATTCACGCTTGCTCGATTTGTGGCGCAATAACTGCTGCGCAAACAGGGCGCCGGGCCAGCCCCCCGCCAGACCGAAGAGATGCAGCGTGCTTTCCTGCGTGCGCCAGCGTCCTGCTTCTGCGGCTGACTTGTCCAGTGCGTAAGCCAAAAAAGTGACGAGGCTCAACACCAGATAAATAATTGAAACGATGACAGGCATGGTTCCCGCCAAAACAGCGCCACTCAGCAGCGCGGCAAACAACATGACCCACACCATTGGAAAAACACTGACTCTTAACGCTACTGTGGCAGGTTTTTCATCCGCATAGCGGACGCTTACAGCACAGCAGCGGCCCTTCACATCAGTGCCCAACGCGTAGCTAATCACCGCATTTTCCCGCGGACGCCGCTGCCGGTTTGAAAAAGCCCTGATATGGACGAACACCGGTTGATTTCTCCCGTTTGGCGTGACAAAGCCAAAGCCCTTGGCCTCGTTCCATTGGGTGATTTTCCCCTGATAGCGCATGGGTGTGGATTAGGTTAAGAAAAGGGGCGAGTTAGCCATTTTGAAAATCAGGCCTGGCTCTTTTCATGGCGCCGCCAGGCGATCACCGCCGGCGCAATGACGGCGGCCAGCGCACCCACCAGCAACACGATCGGCCACAGCACCGGGCGGTTCCATTCGGCGCGCCGGCTTGCGCGCAGGGCCGGATCGATGCGGCGGTATTTGAGCGTGTTGTTGGCCATCAGGTTGGGCTTGACGTTATGCAGCCAGCCGTGACGCAGACCGAAGGACTTGGGATAGTAGGCGAAGATCCACGGCGCATCGCGGCGCACGATCTCCAGCATGGCGTCGATCACCTGCTGGCGCTCTGGACCGTTGTCCATGTCCTTCATGCGCTCGAACAGGCGGTTGAACTCGGGGTTGTCGTAGTTAGCGGCGTTCTCGCCGCCGGTGGCGACCTTCTTGTGCGGGCCATACAGCAGGAAGAAGAAGTTTTCCGGATCGGGATAGTCGGCGTTCCAGCCCCACTCGAACAGCTGCGCATTACCCTTGCGGATCTTGTCCTGGAAACGGTTGTAGTCGGTGCCGCGCACCACCAGTTGCACGTTGAGCTTGTCGAGTTGTTTTTTCATCCAATCGAGCCGCGATTTGGCGTCGGGCCCACTGGCCATGGTGTCGAAATACAGCACCAGCGGGGCACCGGTTTGGGCGTCGCGGCCATTCGGGAAGCCCGCCTCGGCCAGCAGTTTTTTGGCGGTTTCGATCGAGCGGCGCTGAATATTGCCTTCACGCGCTTCGTACACATACGGATTCAGCCCGGCCACGCCTTCGACATAACCGAATAGCCCGGGCGGAATCGGTCCCTGCGCGGGGATGCCACGGCCGTTAAGGAATATGGAAATGAACTCGTCGTAATCGAAC
Organism: Thiobacillus sp.; assembly: GCA_035562135.1. GTDB lineage: Bacteria > Pseudomonadota > Gammaproteobacteria > Burkholderiales > Thiobacillaceae > Thiobacillus. The sequence continues at coordinate 4,945 of DATMWS010000154.1, forward strand.
GCGATGGAGAGCGCCTGCCGCAGCTTCTGGCGGTCTTCGCCCAAACCGCCGACCACCGGGTCGAGCATGTTGAAGCCGACATACCAGATCGAAGCCGAAACTGCGGTGATGAGGTGGATGTCCTGGTCGCGCATGCTGTCGGTGAGCTGCGGGTCGCCGCCTGCCGAGAACTGCACAGCCTGGTCGAAGCTGTCTGAACTGATCCCAGAACTGTCGTAGTAGCCCTGCAGGAACTTGCTCCAGTAGGGAATGGTTTCCTTTTCCAGGCTGAACACGGCTTCCTCCACGAACGGCAGCGGCTTGCCGGCGTCAAGCAGCTGCCCTGCCTGGCGGTCCTCGTCGCTGCCTTCCGTCGGGTAGGTTTCGCCGTGGAAATGGGGGTTTCTCTTCAGTACCATGCGGCGGTTCGGATCGTTCTCGGCCAGATAGTAGGGCCCGGTGCCGACCGGCTGCCAGTCGAGCGTGAGGTTGTTGTCCGCCATGCCGGGCTGCGCGTAGAAGACCTCGGCCTCCCAGGGAATCGGCGCAAAGAACGGCATGGCCAGCCAGTAGATGAACTGCGGATATTTGCCCTTGATGTGGATGCGGTAGGTATAGCGGTCGACGACCTCTGCGCCTTCAAAGTCGAAATCGTCGAGGTCCAGCGCTGTCTCGGGGCTGGCTTGCGCAGCCTTTTCCAGTGCCGCACCCAGTGCTTTCAGGCCGACGATGTGCTCGCTCATCAGGCCAAAAATCGGCGAGCTGAGCCTGGGATTGGCCAGGCGCTTGATCTGATACACATAGTCGGCAGCAACCAGTTCGCGGGTGCCCGTGTGCGCAAAATCGCGGATCCGGGTTTTACCAGCCATCGCAGCGGCACCCAGCGCATGATAGCGATAGCGTCCCGCTGCATCGCGCGCAAACGCCGGATGCGGCTGATACTGGATGCCGGAGCGGATTTTGATTTCGTAAACGCTCTTCGCGATCTGCCCGGACGGCGGGTGGTCCGGCAGCGCATTGCCTGCTGAGTCGAAATACCGCGGCTTGGGCAACGCCTCGGCGGTCAGCGGGATCAGCGTGTAAGGGCGCTTGAGAAAGTGGTATTGCAGCGGCGGCTCGTAAATCTGCCCGGTGAACTCGACTTCATTCGAGCTGTAGGAGCGTGCCGGATCGAGGTGCTTGGGACGCTCGGAAAATGCGCTGTAAAGCACGTTGGCGTTGGCCTGGCTGCCCGGGTAGGGGGTGTTCCAACTGTCGGAGCAGCCTGCCATCAGGCTCAAGCCTATTCCCAGCAGCCCTGTCCTCAACAATATCGCCCCGATGCGCACCATGCCGCCAGTGTACCCAAGCGCGCCGCCAACGTCAGCCGTTATAATCCCGGGCTACACAACTTCTTCGAGACCATCATGGGATTTCTTGCAGGAAAACGCTTGCTGATCACCGGCGTGATATCCAACCGTTCGATCGCGTATGGCATCGCCGCTGCCTGCAAGCGCGAAGGCGCCGAACTGGCCTTCACCTACCAGGGCGAGCGCATCAAGGATCGCGTCACCGAATTCGCCAAGGAATTCGGCTCCAGCCTGGTGTTCCCGTGCGATGTTGCCAGCGACGAGCAGATCGACGCCCTGTTTGCCGAACTCGGCACGCACTGGGACGGCTTCGATGGCCTGGTGCACTCGATCGCGTTCGCGCCGAAAGAGGCCCTGTCCGGCGACTTTCTTTCCGCGGTCACCCGGGAAAACTTCCGCATCGCCCACGACATCAGCTCGTACAGCTTTGCCGCGCTGGCCAAAGCCGCGCTGCCGATGATGGAAGGCCGCCAGGCGGCGCTGCTGACGCTGAGCTACCTCGGCGCGAATCGCTCCGTGCCCAACTACAACGTCATGGGCCTGGCCAAGGCCAGCCTCGAATCGAGCGTGTACTACATGGCGCAAAGCCTGGGTCCCAAGGGCATCCGCGTCAACGCCGTGTCGGCCGGGCCGATCAAGACGCTGGCCGCCAGCGGCATTGCCAACTTTGGTGAAAAGCTTGAGATCGTCGCCAAGAATGCGCCGCTGCGCCGCAACGTGACGATAGACGAAGTCGGCAATGCCGCGGCCTTCCTGCTCTCCGACCTGGCCTCCGGCATCACCGGCGAAATCACCTACGTTGACGCCGGCTTCAACACCACCGCCGGCGGCTCGGACTGATCCGGTCATCGCAGCCACAAAAAACGCGCCTCGAAGGCGCGTTTTTTGTGGCTGCGTGTCGTTCGGTTTATCTGCCTTCGATCGCGTTAGGCTTGATTCTCACTTTCTGGGCGGCGGTGATCAACGCAATCATCGCCTTCATGTCCGCACGCTGCTGTTCCTGCGTGACACCCGACTCGATCGACGACACCAACCTGGGATCCAGCACCGGCGCCTCCAGCACACGGCTCACACGCACGATGCGATACGAACCGTCAGGCCGGGCAAAACCGGTGTAGGCCGGCAGCTTGCCTACATTCACCCGGAACACCGCCTTGGCGCCGGCTGCATCCAGTTCGGCCGAAGGCTGACGTCCGACCACCTGAAACGCCGACCAGTTCAGACCGGCTTCGTCGCCTTTGGCCAGTGCCCTGATGGTGGCTTCACCTTTTTGTGCCAGCAACTGTGCGCTCTGCGCAGCGCGCAGCTTGGCCTCGATCGCCGCCGACACTTCAGCCAGCGAACGCAGCTGTGCCGGACGATGCTCGATCACCCGCGCCGCCATCAGGGTGCCGGGCAGCACCTCGGTGGCCTCGGTGTTCTGCTTCGACTTGATTGACTCCGGACTGAACAGCACGGCTGACAAAGTGGCATGGTTGAATGGCGGCGGCGCATTCTTGGCCGTCATCCAGCCACTTTGCTGCACCGTCAGCTTGGCAGCGGTAGCCGCAGGCTGCAAAGTCCCGGCGTTCTCGTACACCAGATTGCTGAAGCTGTCGGCCATTTCGGCAAAGGTCTTTTGCGCCTGCTGCTTGCGCAATTCCTCAACGACTGCAGCGCGCACCTCGGCCAGCGGCGCAGTCTGCGCGGACTGAATGCCATCCAGACGGATGATGTGGTAGCCGAAATCGCTTTCCACCGGTCCTCGGATGTCATTGGGCTTCATGCTGAACACTGCATCTTCAAACGGCTTGACCATCATGCCACGGCCAAAGCTGCCGAGGCGGCCGTCCTGCACAGCCGAACCGGGATCCTGCGACTGGGTGCGCGCCAACTCGGCAAACCGACCCGGAGTTTTCAGCAGGACTTGAACCAACTCGGTCGCTTTCGCCTTGGCCTGGGCGCGCGTTGCAGCGTCCGCATTTTTATCTACGGCGATCAGGATATGGCTCGCGCTACGCTGCTCGGGCTGCCCGAACTGCGCGGCGTTGGCCGCATAATAATCCGCCACCGCCTGGTCGCTCACCGCAATGCCCGCCGCCACGCTGGCCATATCCAGCACCAGGTACTCGGCACGGATTTGCTCGGGCTCGGTAAATTCAGCCTTGTTGGCCGCGTAATAACGCTCCACGTCGGCGGGCGTCACCTTGATCTGCGACGCCACCGCGGAAGCCGGCAGATCCACCCAGGCAATTTCGCGTTGCTGCGCCACTAGGCGGGCAATCTGCGTCAGTGAGGTGCTGGAGGGGAACGCCGCGAGCGACACGGGACTGGTGATGGCCTCCAGCATGAACGCCTGCCGCAATTCATTTTCAAACTGGGCAGGTGAGCGTCCGTTCTGGCGCAGGACAGCTTCATAGCGCTGCTGCGAAAACGTGCCATCCTGCTGAAAGGCCGGGATCTGTCTCAACACCGACGCAATGTATGCATCGGGCGCCAGGAACTTGAGCTTTTGCGCTTCCTGCAGCAGCGCCTTGCGCTCGATCAGGCTGTCGAGCACCTGCTTGCGGAAGTTGGCCGTTTCAGTAACGGCAGGATCGAACGCGGGGCCGAGCGTCTCGCGCATGCGGTCACTCTGTGCCTGGATTTCTCGCGTCAGTTCTTCACGCGAAACCCCCACATCCCCGACCTCGGCGACCATGCCGCCGCTTTTGTCGCCCGATATGTAGGAATCTACGCCAAACAGGGCGAAGGTAATTGCGATCAAGGCCAGTATGACTTTGGCCAGCCAGCCCTTTGCATGCTTGCGGATTGCTTCGAGCACGGTCTTCTACTCCGAAAAAAACGCCAGCGCGAATTTTCGCGCACTTTGCGCCTCGCGTCTCGCCACGTTGTGATGAAAACGCTGAATGAAACGAAAAAAGGCGAACTTACGTTCGCCTTTTTGGTGTTGGCGGAGTGGACGGGACTCGAACCCGCGACCCCCGGCGTGACAGGCCGGTATTCTAACCAACTGAACTACCACTCCCTTGTACTACGACTACAAAAAACCGTACTGCCTAAACTTGACTGCTTGGTATTTTTTCTTACCCGCTGGTGGGTGCTGAGGGGTTCGAACCCCCGACATTCGCCGTGTAAAGGCGACGCTCTACCAGCTGAGCTAAGCACCCGACAAAGTCCAAGATCTTACAACATATTTCCCGACCTTGCCAAATGCAAACTGCGTTTTTATTAATTGACGGCGTCCTTCAGACCCTTGCCAGCGCGGAACTTCGGCACCTTGGCAGCCTTGATCTTGATGGCTGCGCCCGTGCGCGGATTGCGGCCCGTGCGTGCGGCGCGCTTGCCAACGTAGAAGCTGCCAAAACCCACCAGCGTCACCATGTCGCCCTTCTTCAGCGCTTTCTTGACGGCCTCAACCGTTGCGTCCAGCGCACGGCCGGCAGCGGCCTTGGAAATGTCAGCAGAGTCGGCGATGGCATCAATCAATTCGGATTTGTTCACGTGTTGTCCCCTTCACTCAAGTGGCACAGGAAAACCCTGTGGGCGCTTTTATAGCAACCCGCAAAACCTTGTGTCAAGCGGTTTTCCGGGCCATTGACAAAATAATCCCGCGGCTGGCGCGGGATTCCGGGGATCAGTTGAAAAATACTCAGTGTTTAAGCGCCGCGGCGGAGGTTCCTTCCTCTTCTGGCACAGCGATTGCTGATGTTTCCGCTTCAGCTTCATCCTGCAAAGGCTCGGGCGTGTGTTCCAATGCCAATTCAAGTACTTGGTCGATCCACTTGACCGGATGAATGTCGAGCTTGTTCTTGATGTTGTCAGGAATCTCAGTCAAATCCTTGACGTTCTCTTGCGGGATCAACACCGTCTTGATGCCGCCACGATGTGCGGCCAGCAGCTTTTCCTTCAGGCCGCCGATCGGCAGCACTTCGCCTCGCAGCGTGATCTCACCAGTCATCGCCACGTCCGCACGCACCGGAATCCCGGTGAGGGTCGATACCATCGACGTGCAGATTGCGATACCGGCCGACGGGCCGTCTTTCGGCGTTGCGCCTTCCGGCAGGTGAATATGGATGTCGCGCTTCTGGTAGAAGTCTTCCTGTATCCCCAGCTTGCGCGCACGCGCGCGAACGACGGACAACGCAGCCTGGATGGATTCCTGCATCACTTCGCCGAGCTTGCCGGTGGTAGTCATCTTGCCGCGTCCGGGCAGCGAAACTGCCTCGATGGTGAGCAATTCGCCGCCCACTTCGGTCCACGCCAGCCCCGTCACCTGCCCCACCTGGTTGTTCTTTTCCGCTATGCCGAAACTGAAGCGCTGCACGCCGAGGTATTTCTCCAGATTGCGCGACGTGACCGAGATTTTGGTGCTCTGCTTCTTCAGCAACAAGGCCTTGACGGCCTTGCGGCAGATCTTGGAAATCTCGCGCTCGAGACTGCGCACGCCGGCTTCGCGCGTGTAATAACGCACGATGTCGCGAATGGCCGATTCGGCGATGGCGAGTTCGCTTTCCTTGATACCATTGACCTTGAGTTGCTTGGGCACCAGGTAGCGTATTGCGATATTGATTTTCTCGTCCTCGGTGTAGCCCGACAGGCGGATCACTTCCATCCGGTCCAGCAAAGGCGCGGGCAGATTGAGCGAGTTGGCCGTGGCGACGAACATCACGTCAGACAGATCGTATTCGACCTCAATGTAATGATCCTGGAAGGTGTGGTTCTGCTCGGGATCGAGCACTTCCAGCAGCGCCGAAGAGGGATCACCGCGAAAATCCTGCCCCATCTTGTCGACTTCATCGAGCAGGAACAACGGATTCCTCACCCCGATCTTGGTCAGGCTTTGCAGGATCTTGCCCGGCATCGAGCCGATGTAGGTACGACGGTGGCCACGAATCTCGGATTCGTCGCGCACGCCACCCAGCGCCATACGCACGAACTTGCGGTTGGTTGCACGCGCAATGGATTGGCCGAGCGAGGTCTTGCCGACGCCAGGGGGCCCCACCAGGCACAGGATCGGCGCCTTGACCTTGTCGACACGCTGCTGCACGGCGAGGTATTCCAGGATCCGTTCCTTGACCTTGTCGAGGCCGTAGTGATCCTCGTCGAGCACGCGCTCGGCCTTGACCAGATCCTTGCTGATCTTGGTTTTCTTCTTCCAGGGCAGGCCCACCATGGCCTCAATATAGCTTCGAATCACGGTGGCTTCGGCCGACATCGGTGACATCATGCGCAGCTTTTTCAGCTCGCCCATTGCCTTGGTTTCGGCCTCCTTGGACATGCTGGCTTGTTTGATGCGACTTTCCAGCTCCTCCAATTCGGCGCCTTCCTCGATATCGCCCAGTTCCTTCTGGATCGCCTTGACCTGTTCGTTCAGGTAGTACTCGCGCTGGCTCTTCTCCATCTGCCGCTTGACGCGGCCGCGGATGCGCTTTTCAACCTGCAGGATGTCGAGTTCGCCTTCCAGCAGGCCGAGCAGATGTTCCAGGCGCTTGTTGACGCCGATCATCTCCAGCACTTCCTGCTTCTGTTCCAGCTTCAGCGGCAAGTGCGCAACGATGGTGTCGGCCAGCCGGCCGCCTTCGTCGATGCCTGACAGCGAGGTGAGGATTTCCGGAGGAATCTTCTTGTTCAGTTTGACGTACTGGTCGAACTGCGTCAGCAAGGCGCGCCGCATCGCTTCCACTTCAACCAGTTCTTCACCTTCTGCTGGCAATATTTCGGCGCGCGCAGCAAGATGGGTGCCGGCATCGGTCACTTTCAGCACGCGGGCGCGATGATTGCCCTCAACCAGCACCTTGACCGTGCCATCGGGCAGTTTCAGCATCTGCAGGACGGTGGCCACGCTGCCGGTGTCGTACAGATCCTCAGGCGTAGGGTCGTCCTGTGCGGCCGTCTTTTGCGCGACGAGCAGAATGCTTTTGCCGGATTCCATCGAGGTTTCCAGCGCCTTAATCGATTTGGGACGGCCGACAAACAGCGGGATGACCATGTGGGGAAACACCACCACATCCCTAAGCGGCAACAGCGGCAGATCGACCTGTTCCTTGGATACGTTGTCGCTCATCATGATTTCCTGGTAAGGGTTGAGGAAAGGATGCGCGGCATTCAACCACGCTCATCCATAACTGGGGGGCATAGGTTGGAATTCAAGATGGCTGACAGGTTCCCCGTCAGCCATTCGATGTTTCAGGCTCCGGCAGCCAGCGGTTGATCATCCTGATCGGAGTAAATCAGCAAGGGCTTGCCGTCACCGCTGATCAGCCCGTTGTCCACCACCACCTTGCTGACTCCCTTGAGGGAGGGTAAGTCGTACATGGTGTCGAGCAGGGCATGCTCGATGATCGAACGCAGGCCGCGGGCGCCGGTGCGGCGCGCCAGCGCGCGCTTGGCGATGGCATTCAGTGCATCCTCACGGAATTCAAGATCGACCCCCTCCATCTTGAAGAGTTTGATGAACTGCTTGGTCAGCGCGTTCTTCGGCTCGGTCAGTATCTGCACCAGCGCGGCCTCATCGAGTTCGTCCAAGGTTGCGACAACCGGCAAACGTCCGACAAATTCGGGAATCAGGCCATATTTAATGAGATCTTCGGGCTCGACCTGATGCAGCAGTTCGACATCGCGCTTGGTTTCGTCGACATTCTTGACCTGCGCGCCGAAGCCGATGCCGCCTTTTTCGGTACGGCCACGAATCACTTTTTCCAGCCCGCTAAATGCGCCGCCGCATATGAACAGGATGTTGCTGGTGTCGACCTGGACAAATTCCTGATTCGGGTGCTTGCGCCCCCCCTGCGGCGGGACTGAAGCGGTGGTGCCTTCGATCAGCTTCAGCAACGCCTGCTGCACGCCTTCGCCAGACACGTCGCGGGTAATCGACGGATTATCGGACTTGCGCGAAATCTTGTCGATTTCATCAATGTAAACAATGCCCTGCTTGGCCTTGTCGACATCGTAATCGCACTTTTGCAGCAACTTCTGGATGATGTTTTCGACATCCTCGCCGACATAACCGGCTTCGGTCAGCGTGGTGGCATCGGCAATCACGAACGGCACGTTCAGCGTGCGGGCGAGCGTTTGCGCCAACAGGGTTTTGCCGGAGCCGGTCGGTCCGATCAGCAGGATGTTGCTCTTGGCCAGCTCGACTTCACCCGTGCCGGCGTTACTGCGCAGACGCTTATAGTGGTTGTAGACCGCAACCGCCAGCGCTTTTTTCGCCTGCCCCTGTCCGATCACGTATTGATCGAGCATGCCGCTGATTTCGTGCGGCGTCGGCAAGTCTGAGCCACCGCTCTTGTGGGTGTCGGCCTGCTGGATTTCCTCGCGGATGATGTCGTTGCACAGTTCGACGCATTCATCGCAGATGAATACAGACGGCCCAGCAATCAGCTTGCGCACCTCATGCTGGCTTTTGCCGCAGAAGGAGCAGTAAAGAAGTTTGTCGCTCGAGCCTTTGTCTGCCATACCTGTTCCTTGCTTAATTGCCTGACGCTTCGTTGCGGCTGGTCAGCACTTTGTCGATCAGCCCATAGCTCACCGCCTCGTTCGCGCTCATGAAGTTGTCGCGGTCGGTGTCGCGGTCGATCACTTCCAGGCTCTGTCCGGTGTGCTTGGCCAGCATGTCGTTGAGGCGCGCTTTCAAATAGAGGATTTCCTTGGCGTGAATTGCAATGTCCGACGCCTGCCCCTGAAAACCGCCCAGTGGCTGGTGAATCATCACGCGCGAGTTCGGCAGGCAGTAGCGTTTGCCCTTGGCGCCCGCGGTTAGCAGGAACGCGCCCATGCTGGCCGCCTGGCCAATACACAGGGTTGACACATCCGGCTTGATGAACTGCATGGTGTCGTAGATCGCCAGCCCGGCCGAGACCGAACCGCCAGGCGAGTTGATATAAAGAAAGATGTCCTTGTCGGGGTTTTCCGATTCCAGGAACAGCATTTGCGCGACTACCAGGTTGGCCGTTGAATCGTTCACCGGGCCCACCAGGAAAATGACCCGCTCCTTGAGCAGGCGCGAGTAAATATCGTAGGCGCGTTCGCCACGGCCGCTTTGCTCGACGACCATGGGCACCAGCCCCAGACCCTGGGGCTCGAAGGGCCGTGAATCGGATATACCGCGTTCAAAATCAATGTGCATCAGGCACGTCCCATCAATTCTTCAAAGGAGGTTGTCACATCTTCCACTTGGGCCTGACCTGCAGCCCATGCTACCACATTCTCTTCCAGCGCCAAGGACTCGATCTCCTGCATCCGTTCCGGGCTTTGGTAGTACCACTGGAGCACCTGTTCCGGCTCCTCGTAGCTTTGCGCCTGCTCCTGTATCAGGGTACGAATCTGCTCGGGCTGCGCCACCAATTTGTGCGCCTGCACGATCTCGGCCAGGATCAGGCCAAGGCGCACGCGACGCTCGGCCTGCCCAGTAAACATATCGGCAGAGAGCTTCATGGTCTGAACCCCACGCGACTGCATATCTGCTTCCGTCATTTTCATCAGACGGTCGGTTTCCATCGCCACCAGGCTTTGCGGCAGATCCAGCGTGCTCTTCTGCAACAGCAGTTCCATCGTCTGCTCCTTCAGTTTCGTCTGCACGCGACGTTTGACTTCGCGCTCCAGGTTGGACTTCACTTCGGCCTTGAGTTTCTCCACGTCGCCGTCTTCGATCCCCAGCGCCTTGGCAAATTCCGCGTCCACCGGCGGCAGCACGGGAGCCTGCACGTCCTTGACCTGCACCTCGAAATGCGCAAGCTTGCCGGCGAGTTCCTTGGCGACATACTCAGCCGGGAAGGTCAGATCGAATCCCTTGCTGTCGCCTGCCTTGAGCCCGGTCAGGTTCTGTTCGAAGTCCTTCAGCAAACGGCCTTCGCCGATCACCGCAGCGAAGTCCTCTCCCTTGCCGCCTTCGAATGCCGCGCCATCGACCGTCCCCTGATAATCGAACTTGACCAGATCTCCTTCCGCTGCGGCACGATCGGTGGATTCAAAGGTGCGGCGCTGCTTCTGCAGAACTTCCAGCGTCTTCGCCACGTCAGCATCGCCCAGGTTGACGACAGGGCGGCTGATCTTGCCCGTGCTCAAGTCGCCGATCTTCACTTCAGGATAGACCTCGAAACTGGCGCTAAAGGTCATTTCCGTTGTGTCAGTTTGCCCCGCTTTCGGCTCGAAGCGCGGATAGCCCGCAATCTTCAACTGGTGGGCCTGCACGGCCTCGCCAAAGCGGGTTTGCAGGGTTTCACCGAGCACTTCCTGACGCACGCCAGGGCCATGCTGACGCGCCACTGCGAAGAGCGGGGCCTTGCCGGGACGGAAACCATCCATTTTGATGTTGCGTGCCAGTCGCTTGAGGCGACTTTGCACTTCGGTTTCCAGGGGGTCCATGGGCACGCTGATGTCCAGGCGACGGACCAGTCCTTCGAGAACTTCAAGATTTGCTTGCATCAAAATACTTCCTGGCTGAATTGAGGATGGGTGAAGAGCAAAAAACCGATGGTGCGGGAGGGGGGACTCGAACCCCCACGCCTTGCGGCGCTGGAACCTAAATCCAGTGCGTCTACCAATTCCGCCACTCTCGCGGCTTGGCCGCAAAACTATCAACTAATAAGTGTAATATAATCAAGGTGATGCTGTCACCCAACCCGACCCGGCATCCAACCTAAGTCATTATTCCCATTCCGTATTTTTTGTTGCCGGTGCCGGTCGATCACTACGAAAATTTCCCTGTTGCGTCCTGGTTGCTGCCCAAACGGCTGCGCCAACCGGTCGAGGCCATCTACCGGTTTGCCCGCAGCGCGGACGATATTGCCGACGAAGGCGATGCCCCTGCAGCCATGCGCCTGGAACAACTGGCGGCCTACCACGCCGAACTGGATCGCATCGAACGCGGCGAGCCACCCACCCATCCGGTTTTTGTACCGCTTGCAGCAGCCATCCTCAATCACGCTATTCCGATTGCCCCATTTCGCGACCTGCTGTCCGCCTTTGCGCAGGACGTGGAAAAAACCCGTTACGCCAGTTTCGGCGAAGTCATGGACTACTGCCGCCGCTCGGCCAACCCGGTGGGACGCCTGATGCTGCATTTGTATGGCGACCACGACCCGCGGCATCTGGCCTATTCCGACGCCATTTGCAGCAGCCTGCAACTCATCAACTTCCTACAGGATATCGCCGTCGATTATCGAAAAGACCGCATCTATCTGCCGCAGGACGAACTGGCTGCGCACCACGTCAGCGAAGCCCAGATCGCCGAGGGCGACACGCGCGGCCTGTGGCAGATGATGATGCACAAGCAGATCGAGCGCGCCCGCAAATTATTGCAGGCCGGCGCGCCGCTTGGCCGGAAACTCAAGGGCCGCATCGGACTGGAGCTGCGCGTGACCATCCTCGGCGGCGAAACCATCTTGCGCAAACTTCACGCCGACCCCGGCTGCGTGTTCCACAACCGTCCGGTACTGACCAAAAAAGACTGGATCGTCATGCTTGGACGCGGAATTTTCTGAGTATGGATGCCCATCAGTATTGCCAGGAACGCGCTGCAGCCAGCGGCTCCAGCTTCTACTACAGCTTCGTCTTCCTGCCGCCGGACACGCGGCGCGCCATCACCGCATTTTACGCGCTGTGCCGCGAACTCGACGACGTGGTGGACGAATGTCACGAACGCCAGGTGGCCGAGGCCAAGCTCGACTGGTGGCGCGCCGAAATCGGGCGGTTTGCGGCAGGAGTGCCGGAGCACCCTGCAACCCGCGCCCTGTTCGATACCCCACAAGGCCGCAACGCGCCCCCTGCCCTGCTGCTGGAAATCGTCGACGGCATGGCGATGGACCTCGATCACCTGCGCTACCCCGATTTCAAGTCGCTCAATCTCTATTGCTATCGCGTCGCCGGCGTGGTCGGCGAAGTTGCGGCAGCGATTTTCGGCGGGCCGCGCAGCGAAGACGACCGTGAAATCCGCCGCTACGCGCATGAACTGGGACTCGCCTTCCAACTCACCAACATCATCCGCGACGTTGGCGAGGATGCGCGACGCGGCCGCATCTACCTGCCGCAGGATGAACTGGCGCGCTTCGGCGTTGCCGAGGCTGACATTCTGAACGGCCTCAGCACACCCGAATTTAAGGCCCTGATGCAGTTCCAGTTTGAACGCGCCGCCGCCTGCTACGACCGCGCCCTCGCCGCCCTGCCCGCCAGCGCGCGCCGCGCGCAACGCCCGGGGCTGGTCATGGCATCGATTTACCGCACCCTGCTGGATGAAATCCGGCGCGCCGGCTTTCCCGTGTTGCGCGCGCGCGTGGCGCTCACGCCATTGCGCAAGCTGTGGCTCGCCAGCAAGACCTGGCTGTTTCCATGAAGCCACGCGTCGCCGTCGTCGGCGGCGGCTGGGCTGGCTGCGCCGCTGCGCTGACGCTGGCCGAAGCGGGAGTCGCCGTCACGCTGTATGAAGCCAGCCGCACCCTGGGCGGACGCGCACGCGCAGTCGAACTCGATGGTCGGCCGCTCGACAACGGCCAGCACATCCTGCTCGGCGCGTATGAGCAGACGCTGCAGCTGATAGCCCGCCTGCATCCCGCCGCAACGCAGGATGGCTTGTGGCGCCTGCCACTCACCCTCAACCAGCCGCCGGATTTCAGCCTGGCCTGCCCGCGCCTGCCCGCGCCGCTGCACTTGCTGGCGGGACTGCTCGGCGCCCGGGGGCTGGGCTGGCGCGAGAAGCTGGCTGCCGCTCGCTGGGCCCACGGCTTACTTGATAACACGGGTACGCCGGATCATCTGACCGTCAGCCACCTCACCCGTAGCCAGCCCGAAAAACTGAACCGCCTGCTGTGGCATCCACTGTGCGTGTCCGCCCTCAACACGCCGCCGGACATGGCCAGCGCCAAGGTCTTCCGTGACGTGATCCGCGCCGCCTTCGGTGGACGCAATCATCACAGCGACCTGCTGCTGCCACGCCGCGATCTGACGGCGCTGTTTCCCGCCCCCGCTGCCGCGCGGGTGATCGAACTGGGCGGCGAAGTGCGGCAGGCCTGCCGGGTGACCAAGCTCGACGCCGCAGCGGATGCCGTCACGCTCTACACGCGCGACGCGTCGGCCGCCTACAGCCACGTCATCCTTGCCGTCGCGCCGCAACATCTGGCGGGCTTGGCTGCGCAGATCCCGGGACTCGAATCGGTGGTGAGTGAGGTGGCGGCCTACCGCTATCAACCCATCGCCACCGGCTACGTGCAGTACGACCCCGCTTTTCGACTCAGCAAGCCGCTGTTCGCCCTGGCGGAGGGCCCCGCGCAGTTTGTGTTCGACCGTGGCCAGAGCCATGGCCAGGCAGGTTTGCTGGCGTTTGTTGCCAGCGCCGCAGCGAATCTGTCGGTGGACTGGCTGAGTCAGGCCGAAGTCCAGTTGCAGCGCATTGCCCACCCCGGCCCGCCGCGCTGGCGCAAAAGCATTGTCGAAAAACAGGCAACCTACGCCTGCGTGCCCAACATGGCTCGCCCTGCTGTCCGCACCGCACACCCGCGCATTTTTCTGGCAGGCGATTACATTGCCGGGCCTTACCCCGCCACCCTCGAAAGCGCCACACTGAGCGGAGTACAATCGGCTAGTTTTTTACTCGAACAGCGATGAAAGACTATCTCCCCCGCCCCGATCTGCTCGCAGGCCGCGTCATTCTCGTCACCGGCGCCAGCTCGGGCCTCGGGCGTGCCGCCAGCCTGGCGTTTGCGCGCCACGGTGCCACCGTCGCCCTGCTGGCACGCGACGAAGCCAAACTCGAAGCGGTGTACGACGAAATCCTGGCCGCAGGCGGCCCGGAGCCCGCCATGTTTCCGTATGACCTCGTCGCTGCCGACGACCGCAGTCTGGAAACGCTGGCCGGCACCCTCGCGCAACACCTGAAGCGGCTCGATGGGTTGCTGCACAGCGCGCACCAGTTTTACAGCCTCACCCCGCTCCACCTGCAAACCTTGGAGCAATGGCAGACCCTGATGCGGGTCAACCTGATTGCGCCGTTTGCGCTGACCCGCGCCTGTCTGCCCCTGCTGAAACAGGCGCCGGATGCCTCGGTGATATTCACCGGCGAAACCCACGGCCATCAACCCAGTGCGTATTGGGGCGGCTATGCCGTGGCAAAGTCGGGGCTGGAAACGCTCACCCGAATCTGGGCCGCTGAACTCAGCGCGGATGAAAACCTGCGCATCAACACCCTGATTCCCGGCCAGGTGGCGACCACCTTGCGCTCGCGCACCCATCCCGGGCTTGCACCCGAAACCCTTCCCAGCTTGGACGATCTGATGCCCTGTTATCTGTACCTGATGGGTGTGGACAGCCGCACGGTGCGTGGCCAGATTGTGGAATGCCAGACCTGACGTTCGCCACACCGTGGAAATCAGCGCCATGAAAATCGGCCGTTACGAAATTCTCGATGAAGTGGGCCAGGGCGCGATGGGCACCGTTTACCGTGCACGCGATCCGCTGATCGAGCGGACGGTTGCCATCAAGACGGTGTCCATCGCGCAGTTGCGGCAGGAAGGCGCCGACGCGGAATCGCGTTTCCTGCGCGAGGCGCAGAGCGCCGGGCGGCTGTCGCATCCCAACATTGTGACCATCTACGACGTCGGCGAAGCCGACGGCCTTGCCTACATCGCCATGGAATATCTTCCCGGCGCGACGCTGCGTGACCTGATGAACAGGGGCCCGATGCCGCTCGATCTGGTGCTCGATACCGCCACGCAGATGGCCGAGGCGTTGGCGTTCGCACACGAGCTTGGCGTCATCCACCGCGATATCAAACCCGCCAACGTCGTCGTCACCGGCCAGCACGGGCGCGTCAAACTGACCGACTTCGGCATCGCGCACCTCGTCAACAGTGACCACACCCAAGCCGGGCAGATGCTCGGCTCGCCGCGCTACATGTCGCCTGAGCAGGCGATGGGGCGCGAAGTGGATGGGCGCTCCGATATTTTTTCGCTGGGTGCGGTGCTGTACGAAATGCTCACCGGACAGTACGCCTTCGACGGCGACAGCCTGCCGACCATTGTGTATCGGGTGATCAATGAAGCGCCCGCGCCTGCAGCGTCCCTGCGCCCCCAGCTGCCCGCCGCACTGGCCAGCTTGCTGGCGCGCATGCTGAACAAAAACCCGCAAGCCCGGCCGGACGCTCGTGCCCTGGTCAGCGCCCTCCATGTGCTGGCCCCAGCCGCACCACACATGCCTGCGCCACCGCCTTCCAACCGCATATCACGCCTGCTGCCCATGCTGGCATTTGGCACGCCGGTCGGCGTGTTTCTGCTGATCGGGGTAGGCATCATCGTTATCGACCATTTCCTCGCCCTCCCTCGGCAACCGGTAAGCACCCCCACACCGCCACCCGCCAGCACCTCGCAGGATGCCGCATCACAGCCGGCTGCAGATGCGGCGCCAGGCAGCCTACCTTCAGCTGTGCCAGCCGAGCCCACTCGCCTGGTGAACAAACCGCCCGTTGAAACGGACGCCTACCTTGCCGGCCTCGATAAAAAACAGATCGAGTTGCGCATCAAGCGCACCGAACTGCTGCTGAAGTACACCGAGCAGCATCCCGACGTGGTGCAAGTGGATCGGCAACTCGAACAACTGCGAATCGAGCGCCGCAGATACCTGCGGCAACTGCAGAAAACCCAGAAAAACTAAGCCGACTACCAGTTGGTCTCGCGTTCGGCGGTCGCCGACACCTTGTGAATGCTGAGATCGGCGCCGTTGAATTCCGCTTCTGCGTCCAGCCGCAGGCCCACGACCCGCTTCAGGATGCCATACACCACCAGGCTGCCAAGCACGGCAACGGCCACCCCGCCCAGCGTGCCGATCACCTGCGCCGCCAGGCTGACGCCGCCGATGCCGCCAAGCGCCTTTGCTCCAAAAATTCCGGCGGCAATTCCCCCCCACGCGCCGCACAGGCCGTGCAGCGGCCACACCCCAAGCACGTCGTCGATCTTCCATTTGTTCTGCGTCACCATGAACATCCACACGAACAACGCGCCGGCGATGGCACCGGTGGTCAGCGCACCGAGCGGATGCATCAGGTCCGAGCCCGCGCACACTGCCACCAGACCGGCCAGCGGGCCGTTGTGGATGAAGCCGGGGTCGTTGCGTCCAATCGCCAGCGCAGCCAGCGTGCCGCCCACCATCGCCATCAGCGAATTCACCGCCACCAGGCCCGACACCGCCTCGATCAGCTGCGCCGACATCACATTGAAGCCGAACCAGCCCACCGTCAGAATCCACGCGCCGAGCGCCAGAAACGGGATATTGGATGGCGGGTGCGCCGAGATCATGCCGTCCTTGGTGTAGCGCCCGCGTCGGGCACCCAGCAGCAACACCGCGGGCAAGGCGATCCAGCCACCCATGGCATGCACCACCACCGACCCGGCAAAATCATGGAATTTGGCACCAAAATTCACGGCCAGCCAGTCCTGAATGCCGTAGTTGCCGTTCCAGACAATCCCTTCGTAGAAGGGATAAACCAGTCCCACCAGCGCAAAGGTGGCCGCCAGTTGCGGATTGAAGCGCGCGCGTTCGGCGATGCCGCCCGACACGATGGCGGGAATCGCCGCGGCAAAGGTCAGCAGGAAAAAGAATTTGACCAGGTCGTAGCCATTTTTGGCCGACAACACCTCGGCGCTGGAAAAGAAGCTGACCCCGTAGGCCACACTGTAGCCGACGAAAAAATAGGCAATGGTGGAAACCGCAAAGTCGGTGAGTATCTTGACCAGGGCATTGACCTGGTTCTTCTTGCGCACCGTGCCGAGTTCGAGAAAGGCAAACCCCGCATGCATGGCCAGCACCATGATGCCGCCCAGCAACACGAACAACACATCACTGCCTGATTTCAACGCTTCCATGCCCCGGCCCCGAATTGAATGCCGGCTTAAATAAGCAAGCAGCGTTCCTGCTACTTAAGTTACTGTTTTAAAAGAAGAGGTTGTTTAATAGGCCGGTTTTATTGCACCACATTAGTGCATAGCGGCGCATTGCGCACCGCCTGGGAGCGTCATTTTTGATCGTGCGGCTCGGATTCAACCTGACTGACCTCGATGCGGTCAAGTTCGGCATCCATATCGGACTCGGACATCGGCGTGTAATCCGCTTCGGCTTCGGGCTTGGGCTTGGTGATCAGCGCAGCGACGACGATGCCCAATTCGTACAGCACCCACATCGGCACCGCCAACATGAACTGGGAGATGATGTCGGGCGGGGTGAAGATCGCGCCGATGACGAACGCTCCGACGATCACATAGGGACGGATCTCGCGCAGCTTGGCCACCGACACCATGCCCATTTTCACCAGCAGCACCACCGCGACCGGGACTTCGAACGTGATACCGAAGGCCATGAAAAGGGTCATCACGAAGTCAAGGTACTTGCCGATGTCGGTCATCACCGCCACGCCCTCGGGCGCCACGCCGACGATGAAACCGAACACCACCGGAAATACCAGGAAGTAGGCGAACGCCATCCCCAGCAAGAAGAGAATCACGCTGGCAATCACCAGCGGCACACCGAGGCGCTTTTCATGCTGATAAAGGCCCGGCGCGACAAACGCCCAGGCCTGATAGAACACCCATGGCAGCGCCAGCAAAAAGGCGGTCATCATGGTGACCTTGATCGGTATAAAGAACGGTGTGGTGACTTCGGTGGCAATCATCTGCCCGCCCTTGGGCAGCGCGGCCAGCAGCGGTTTGGCCAGCAACGCATACAGATCCTGCGCCCATGGAAACAGGCAGATGAAAATGATCACGACCGCAAGCATCGCGCGCAGCAGACGATCCCGCATTTCGATCAAATGCGAGATGAACGTGTCTTCGGAGTCGCTCATGCGGCTTTTCCGGTGCTTTCGCCACGCGCCGTTTCCACCACGGCCGACGGCGTGGCAGCGGGGGGGTTCTGATCCGGCTCATCCAGCGGCAGGCTTTGCTGCGGCATTTGCTCCGCCTCGATCTGCTTCATGGCAGGTTCCGTGACGGGGCGCTCGGCCTCGGTCACCGCCATTGCCGCCACCACCTTGTTGACGTTGCCAGCCTCGTTGCGCAGATAATCATCGACCGCGGTCGCCTGCTGCTCGACGCCCGACGCTGCCGACTCGACCGATTC
>DATMWS010000155.1:0-2064 GCA_035562135.1 Thiobacillus sp.
CTGGAAACGGCTCTTGAATTGACTGGTGGTTCGTACCGCAGCCCAAGCGATTTGGCACAGGAGGGCGCGCACGTAGCGATTCCCCGGCGCGGTATCGCCTCGCCGCCGTTTGCCGGCGGATTCATCGTTGCCCGGACAGACGCCGGCCCATTTGCACAAGCGGCCCGCGTTGCCGAACGCCGCCATGTCGACGCCAATTTCGACCAGGAGTTTCGCCGCGGCCAACCGATCGATGCCGGGCATGGTCATCAGCAGTTGCAAGGCCGCCTCATGGGGCTGGAGCGCCTCCACCAGATAGCGTTCGAGGTCGGCCAACTGTGTGTCTAAAGCCCGGAGGTGGTGACGAATGGTATCGGCAACGAAACGATGATCCGCACTCAATTCGCCCTGCAGCGCCGCTAATAACGTCTCGCGCGGGGCCTGGAGCCGACCGGCCAGGGCGAGGGCCTGTTCCGGTGTGCCG
Organism: Thiobacillus sp.; assembly: GCA_035562135.1. GTDB lineage: Bacteria > Pseudomonadota > Gammaproteobacteria > Burkholderiales > Thiobacillaceae > Thiobacillus. Next base: position 464 of record DATMWS010000155.1, read on the forward strand.
CCGTCCAGGAGGCAGTCGATGATGGCGGTAGCGGCGACCCCATGCGGATCGGAGACGACGGCGGTGATGCGAATCCCGGCATCGCTCAACACCTTGACCAGGCGGTTCTTCTCCATGGCCCGCATCGCGGTGATTTTTTGGTGATGCCGGCTCACCTGGCGCAGGGTGCGCAGCCGCTCCGGCGGGATGAAACTGCCGCGCAGGAGACCGGCCCGCGCCAGCATCGCCAGCCATTCGGCATCGCTCGTATCCGTTTTGCGGCCCGGCACCTTTTTGACCTGCCGGGCATTGACCACCTGGGCGCGAATCCCGACTTTTTCCAAGGCCGCATACGGGCTTTTCCAGTAAATCCCGGTGCTTTCCATGACGACAATGTCGGGTTTGAAGCTCGCAATCCAGTCGGCCATGGCGCGCCGATCCCGCTGGAAACCGCCGAACTCGCGGCGATGCACCACCGGTTCCAGACCGGGTTCGGCGACAATGATACAGACACAGATGAGGGCTAAATGAATATCTATCCCCACCGCACAACGGAACATGGGTTGAATGTCCATGGAAACCTCCCCTGGAAGTTGGAGATTAAAGACGGCATGGGAGGCTCACCAGGGCTCCGCGTCTTCCTGACCTACCGTTGCCAACTCCTGGGGGACGTCGGTACGGATAGGCCGGTCAAGTTGCCATGCGTGCTCGAAGGCGACAGTCGGGGGTGCGGTGCGGAGCCACCGGCTCATGTTGGGTACGACGTTGAAACGATCATTCTGACTACGTCCTGCGGTGAGCCTCCCACGCTTACCCTACTTTCATCGTCGGGGGTGTCAAGTCTGACATGACTGTTGGGTCAGGGAAACCACCGCCAGCGCCAGTAAAACCAGCAGGAACACCACCAGAACGAGTGCAAAGCGTCGATCACGCAGGGGGGAACCCTGCAACAGGCGTTGCCATTGGCGCTGAGTCGGGTTTTCCATGACGGCCTCGTTTCGTCCCCGCCATCGGGGAAACAGTTGGGTATGATGCCCCTGTGTTCCAGGATCCTCCAGCACCGCGCAATCCACTCCTCACGTGCGCCGGCTGCGGGCGGCTCTCGCCACCGTCGCGCGCCAGCCGAAACCGGGCCGGTCCTCGGAGGCGGCGGCGAGAGCCGACTCGCGCCGCACTGCATCGCGTCTGGTCCTGCGCTAATCTTTATCAGGAAGCCGGGCGATTCGAGAAAGAACGGGGGTTCCCCCTGGGGCGACCCAAGGGAGCGGGCAAGAGCACGCTGGAGGCGTTCCGGCCGGAAATTGAAAGCTGACTGGCGAACGGCTCGACCCAGAAGTTCATCGCCCGGCGCTATCACACCACCGAGGCCAACCTGCACAATTGGCTAAAAAAACACGGCCTAAAAACATCACGACAGCGCTCAGTCTCATAAAATTCTATGGGACTTTAATGTCGTTTGTTTAAACGCACCCGATCTACATCAACACGCTGATGATCCAGAAAGTGCTGGCTCAGCCGCATTGGCAGGGCAAGATGACACCGCGCGACTATGCCGCCTTGACACCGCTGATATGGGAGCATGTCAACCCGTATGGGCGGTTCGACCTCGACATGAACACCCG
>DATMWS010000156.1:0-8289 GCA_035562135.1 Thiobacillus sp.
GCTGCAGCCAGCCCGGCAGCATCCAGTGCGCGCCGAACAGATTGCCGAGCATGGGAACGATCAAAGGCAGCGACAGGCCCATCGCCAGCGCCACCGGCCACCAGTCGGGCAGCGCGCGCGCCGGGACAGGAGGGGCTTCACCCGTGGGTAGCGGCAACTGCGCGCCGTAGCCGGCGCGTTCCACTGCAGCGATCAGCGTGGCGGCCGACGTGCCCTGCGCCACCTTGACCGTCGCCCGCTCGGTGGCCAGATTCACGCTGGCGTCGAGCACCCCGGGCACCTTGTTCAAGGCTTTTTCAACCCGCGCCGAACAGCTCGCGCAGGTCATGCCGGTAATGTCGAAAGTGAAGGATTCGGTCGGCATGCTGAAGCCGGCTTTCTCGATGGCGCGCTGAACCGACGCGGCATCGGTCTCGCCCGAAATCGTCGCAATCTCGGTCGCCAGATTCACCGTGGCTTCGGTCACGCCCGGCAGCTGCTTCAGCACTTTTTCCACCCGTGTCGCGCAGCTGGCGCAAGTCATGCCCTCAATGCAGACAGTGAGTTGAGGTGGGTTGGAGGCGTTCATCATGGGCTCCAGGTGAGTGCAGATGATTGCACCATAGACCTTGCCATGATGGGAAGGTCAAGCGGACGGCTTTGCAAGAGACAAGTTACAAGAGGCAAGGGAAAACCCTACCGCTTGTATTCCACCCGCAAGGGGCAGGCCGTGGTTTGTAAAGCCGATAAATCGGCAACAACCACGCTCAGCGGCGGACGGTGGTCAGTGGGAAGTCCTTCGGCAGCAGCACCCACATGCGGCCGCGCTGCTTCATGCGGCCGGCGAGTTCGCCCGCCGCGTTGCCGAAACCCCAGAAGAAATCGGCGCGCACGCCGCCGCGAATGGCGCCGCCGGTGTCCTGCGCCATTACCAGCCGGTTAAGCGGTTCCGGCGAATTGGGCTGGGTGGTGGCGAGGAAGACTGGCGCGCCGAGCGGGATGAAGCGGGGGTCGACGGCAATCGAGCGGCCGCCGGTCAGCGGCACGCCGAGCGAGCCGAGCGGGCCGGGCAGGCCGTTGGTCTGTTCGCGGAAGAACACGAAGCTGGGGTTGCTGGCGAGCAGGTCGGGCAGCTTGTCGGGATTCTTCGCGCCCCAGTCCTTGATGCCCTGCATCGATGCCTGTTCGAGTTTCAGCTCGCCGCGTTCGACCAGCAGTTTGCCGATGGACAGATAGGGATGACCGTTCTGATCGGCGTAGCCGATCCGCATATGCGAGCCGTCGGGCAGTTCGATGCGGCCCGAGCCCTGAATCTGCAGAAAGAACAGGTCCACCGGGTCCTCGGCCCAGGCAATGGGCTTGCCCTTGAAGCCGTTGCCGTTGGCAGCGGCCTCGATTTCCTTGCGGGTGGGATAGGGCACGATCTTGTTGCCAGCCAGCCGTCCGCGCAGGCGCAGGTTTTTCAGTTCGGGGTAGACGCTCGCCAGCTCCACCGTGATGAGGTCGTCCGGCACGGCGTAGAGCGGGAAGCGCGCCCGCGCAGTGCGCACGCGGTCGCCTTTCAGCAGGGGTTCGTAATAGCCGGTGATCAAGCCTTCGACGCTGCCGTCGTCCGCAGTGGCCTGATAGGGCTGGAAACGCTGCTCGAAAAAAGCACGAACGGCCGCGTCATCGGGCGCGCTCATCGTGGCCGCATCGCTGCAGACCGCCTGCCACGCGGTGCGCTTGATAAGCGTGGAACAGCTGCGCAGGAACGCGGTCCAGGTTTCGCTGACCCTGTCGTCCTGCCAGAAGGCCACCGCCGCCCAGTCCACCGGTTTGAGCGTGGGGTAGGCCACCGCCGGCGCGGGGATGAGTGCGGGCGGCGGCGCGGGCGGCAAAGGTTCGGGTACAGGTTGTGGCGCGGGCGTCGGCGCGGGAGGAGGCGCAGGCGGCTCCACGGGCGGGCGCACCGCACAGGCTGACAACAACAGGGCGAACAGCCATGGGCTTGCGCGTAACAGCATCACGGGTGAAGATGGCTCAGATCAAAAACAGGCGCCGAGTATAACAATGGGGAGACCGATTTAATGGAGAGCCAGGGACTGGGCTGGCTGCTGCTGGAAGCCGGGATTGCGCTGGGGCTGTTCGTGTTCATCGTGTGGTGGACGATGAAGAAATAACGGCCAAGGCTCCAAGGCTCAGGACACAAGGGTCAGGATGCAAGGGCGCTTGTGCGGCTTTGCCGCGCCCCCCGTAAGTCTCAGTGCAATACGCCAGATTAAATTAATGGAGAACGCCGGATTTAATGTAGAACCCGCGGCATCGACAGCGTGAACACGGGAATTTCGGCGTCGAACTTGTTGCCGTCTTCGGCCACCATCTGATAGGTGCCGCGCATGGTGCCGACCGGCGTCGCCATCGCGGTGCCGCTGGTGTACTCGAAGCTCTCACCCGGGCGCAGCAGCGGTTGTTCGCCGATCACGCCGAGGCCTTTGACTTCCTGGGTGACGTTCTCTGCGTCGGTGATGATCCAGTGACGCGAGATCAGCTGCGCGGACACGGTGCCGGTGTTGGCGATGGTGATGGTGTAGGCGAACACGTAACGATCGGCCGTAGGGTCGCTCTGCTCGGCTAGGTACGCCGTGTTGACGCTGATGGTGATCTGGTATTTCTTGCCTTCTGCCACGGTTTTGCTCGACGGGATGGAATGCGCTGAGTGTAACGCAATGACGTGACGGGCTGCATAAACCCGGATAATCCATCTGGCGGTTCTTCGAACCTACGCGCGTGCTGGCGGTGTATTTGCGGCCATTTTGACTGCTTGCGCCTTGTCCATGGAACGACCATGGGCGCCTCCCCAGCAGCCAAACTGGCTCGCAAATCCACTCGCCATTCCCCCGCGCCCTGATGAATTATCCGGGTTAAAATGACCGGGTTTTCCCAAAATCCCGGAGCTTCCCATGACTTACCGCATCGCCCCGTCCATCCTGTCCGCCAACTTTGCCAAGCTGGGCGAGGAAGTCGACTACGTGCTCGCCTCCGGCGCCGACATCGTCCACTTCGACGTGATGGACAACCACTATGTGCCCAACCTCACCATTGGCCCGCTGGTGTGCGAAGCCTTGCGCAAGCATGGCGTCACCGCGCCGATCGACGTCCACCTGATGGTCAAGCCGGTCGACCGCATCATTCCCGACTTCGCCAAGGCCGGCGCCACCTACATCACCTTCCACCCGGAAGCCTCCGAACACATCGACCGCACCATCGGCCTGATCAAGGAAAACGGCTGCAAGGCCGGCCTGGTGTTCAACCCGGCCACCCCGCTGGACGTGCTGGAATACACGCTCGACAAGATCGACATGGTGCTCTTGATGAGCGTCAACCCCGGCTTCGGCGGCCAGAAGTTCATCCCCTACGTGCTCGACAAGGCGCGCGCCGTGCGCAAGATGATCGACGACCGCGGTCTCAACGTGAACATCGAGATCGACGGCGGCGTCGGCCCGGCCAACATCGCCGAAGTGGCGCGTGCCGGCGTCGACACCTTCGTCGCCGGCTCGGCCATTTTCGGCGCCGCCAAGGACAGCGATCCGCAGCGCTACAACAGCGTCATCGCCGCGATGCGCGCGGAACTGGCGAAGGTTTAATGCATCAACCACAGAGGCACAGAGACACAGAGAAACCCATGAGTGGTTTTTCGCCGTTCTCTGTGCCTCTGCGTCTCTGTGGTGAAAAAATGAATTTCCCGATTCCCATCAAAGCCGTCGTCATCGACCTCGACGGTACCCTGCTCGACACCGCGCCGGACCTGGCGCATGCCGCCGAACTGATGATGGCCGACCTCGGTCGTCCCTGTCCGTCGCTGGAAACGATTTCCACCTACATCGGCAACGGTGTGTCGCGGCTGGTCAAGCGTGTGCTCACCGGCGAGATGGACGCCGAGCCGGATGCGGCGCTGTTCGAAAGCGCCATCGCCTCGTATCAGAAGCATTACGGAGAGCATGTGTCCCTGCATTCGCGCCCGTTCCCCGGCGTGCTCGAAGGCCTGGATGCGTTCAAGGCGATGGGGCTGCATGTGGCCTGCATCACCAACAAGGCCGAGCAGTTCACCCATCCGCTGCTGAAGGACACCGGCCTCATCGATTATTTCGAGCTGATCCTGTCCGGCGACACACTGCCCAAACGCAAGCCCGACCCGCTGCCGCTGCTGCATGCCTGCGAGGTGTTCAAGGTGGCGCCGGCCGAACTGCTGCTGATCGGCGATTCGCTCAACGACACCCAGGCCGCGCGCGCGGCGGGTTGCCCGGTGTTCTGCGTGCCTTATGGCTACAACCGCGGCCGCCCGGTCGCCGAACTCGACCTGGATGCGGTGGTGCCGAGTCTGGCCGAGGCGGCAAAGATGGTGCGAAAAGCATGAACCACAGAGGCACAGAGACACAGAGATTTGCGACGCGTGATCGATGGTGAAAACCGTCGATTGCTGATGCTGATTTTCTCTGTGCCCTCTGTGTCTCTGTGGTGAAATATGACTGAACAAGAATTTTTTGAGCTGGCCCGCCAGGGCTACAACCGCATCCCGCTGGTGCGCGAACTCCCCGGTGACCTGGAAACGCCGCTGTCGGTGTATCTCAAGCTGGCCAACGCGCCCTACACCTATCTGCTCGAATCGGTGGTCGGCGGTGAGCGCTTCGGGCGCTATTCCTTCATCGGCCTGCCGGCACGAACGGTTTTACGGGTGCGCGCCCACCTGCTGACGGTGGAAACCGACGGCCAGGTGGTCGAGGAGCACAACCTGCCCGACCCGCTGGTCTTCATCGCCGACTTCCAGGCGCGCTTCAAGGCTGCGCCGGTGGCCGGGTTGCCGCGCTTCACCGGCGGGCTGGCCGGCTATTTCGGCTACGACACCATCCGCTACATCGAGAAGCGACTGGCTCCGGGTTTCAAAAAAAATCAGCCGCGCAAGGATGACGTTCTACGCACGCCCGACATCCTGTTGATGCTGACCGAAGAGCTGGCGGTGTTCGACAACCTTGCCGGCAAGCTCTACCTCATCACCCATGCCGACCCGATGCAGACGAATGCCTACGCCCAGGGCCACCTGCGCCTGCACGCGCTGGCCGAGCAGCTGCACGCACCGGTGCATCTGCCGGCCGAGCCGGTGGTGGCGGCGGACGAGCCGCAGTCCGAATTCGGCGAGGCCGAATTCAAGGCGGCGGTGCAAAAGGCCAAGGACTACATCGCGGCGGGCGACGTCATGCAGGTGGTGCTGAGCCAGCGCATGTCGCGCCCGTTCAACGCATCGCCGCTGTCGCTGTATCGCGCGCTGCGCAGCCTCAACCCGTCGCCCTACATGTTTTATTACGATTTCGGGGGCTTCCACGTCGTGGGATCCTCGCCCGAAATCCTGGTGCGGCTGGAAGGCGACAGCGTCACCCTGCGTCCGATTGCCGGCACCCGCCCGCGCGGGCTGACGCGCGAGGACGACCAGCGCCTGGCCGAGGAACTGCTGGCCGACCCCAAGGAATGCGCCGAGCATCTGCAGTTGCTCGACCTCGGCCGCAACGACACCGGGCGCGTGGCGGTGACCGGCAGCGTCAAGGTGACCGAGCACATGCAGATCGAGCGCTATTCGCACGTCATGCACATCGTCTCCAACGTCGAGGGCAAGCTGAAGCCGGGGCTTTCCGCGCTCGACGTGCTGCGCGCCAGCTTCCCCGCCGGCACGGTGTCCGGCGCGCCCAAGGTGCGCGCAATGGAAATCATCGACGAACTTGAGCCCAGCAAGCGCGGCATTTACGCCGGCGCGGTCGGCTATCTCGGCTTCAACGGCGACATGGATCTGGCGATCGCCATCCGCACCGCCGTGGTCAAGGACGGCATGCTGTACGCCCAGGCGGGCGCCGGCATCGTTGCCGATTCGGTGCCCGACAACGAATGGATGGAAACGCTCAACAAGGCGCGTGCCGTCGTCCGCGCGGCCGAGCTGGCGCAGGCACGATTCGGCGGGGAGGTGGAGTAATCATGCTATTGATGATCGACAACTACGACAGCTTCACCTACAACCTGGTGCAGTATTTCGGCGAACTGGGCGAGGAGGTCAGGGTCGTCCGCAACGACGAGATCGACCTCGCCGGGATTGCCGCGCTGAAACCCGACCACATTGTCGTTTCGCCCGGCCCCTGCACCCCCAACGAGGCTGGGGTGTCGGTGCCGCTGATCAAGGAATTCGCCGGCAAGATTCCCATCCTCGGCGTCTGCCTCGGCCACCAGAGCATCGGCCAGGCCTTCGGCGGGAAAATTATTCGCGCCAAGGAACTGATGCACGGCAAGACCTCGATGATCCATCACCTGGATACGGGTGTCTTCAAGGGCCTGCCCAATCCCTTCCGCGCCACCCGCTACCACTCGCTGGTGATCGAGCGCGAGACGCTGCCGGATTGCCTGGAAATCACCGCATGGACCGACGACGGCGAAATCATGGGGGTGCGCCACAAGACGCTGGCGGTCGAAGGCGTGCAGTTCCACCCGGAATCCATCCTCACCGAACACGGCCACGCCATGCTGGCGAACTTTCTGAAGGAGCGGGCGTGATGCAGTACAAGGACCTGATCACCCTGCTGCTCGAGCGCCACGACCTGCCGCGCGACACCATGCTCGCCGCGATGCGTGCGCTGATGGGCGGCGAATACACGCCGGCGCAGATCGCCGGTTTCCTGATTGCACTGCGCATGAAGGGCGAGACCGTGACCGAGATCGCGGCCGCCGCTGAAGTCATGCGCGAGCTGTCGATCAAGGTGCCGCTCGCCGGCGTCGAGCATCTGGTCGACACCTGTGGCACCGGCGGCGACGGCGCCCACACCTTCAATATTTCCACCGCCGCGGCCTTTGTCGCGGCGGCGTGCGGGGCGCGCGTGGCCAAGCACGGCGGGCGCTCGGTGTCGTCCACCTCGGGCAGCGCCGACGTGCTGGAAGCGCTGGGAGTGAACGTCAACCTCCCCCCGGAAAAGGTCGCCGAGGCGGTGAAAACCCTCGGCGTCGGCTTCATGTTTGCACCCAACCACCACAGCGCGATGAAACACGCCGCCCCGGTGCGGCGCGAACTCGGCGTGCGCACGCTGTTCAACCTGCTCGGCCCGCTCACCAATCCGGCCGGTGCGCCGAACCAGGTGATGGGCGTGTTCAGCCGCGAGCTCACCGGCACGCTGGCGCGGGTGCTGCAAACGCTGGGCAGTCGCCACGTGCTGGTCGTCCACGCCGAAGAGGGGCTGGACGAGATCAGCCTGGCTTCGCCCACTTTCGTGGCCGAGCTGAAGGACGGCCATGTGTCCGAATACGAACTCGAGCCCGGCCTGTTCGGCCTGCCGCAGGTGGCGGCGAGCGAATTGGTGGTCAAGGGTAAGGAAGAGGCGGTCGAGATGCTGCTGGCTGCGCTGGAAAACCGCCACGCCGGCGCCGCCGCCATCGTCGCGCTCAACGCCGGGGCGGCGATCTACGTCTCCGCCCGTGCCGCCAGCCTGATGGACGGCGTGGCGCAGGCGCAGCGCGCGATTGCCAGCATGGCCGCACGCGACCTGCTCGAACACTACCGCCGCTTCAGCCAGTCATGAGCGACATCCTCGAAAAAATCCTCGCCACCAAGCGTACCGAAATCGACGTCGGGATGGAGGCCGTGCCGCTGGCCGAGATGCGGGCGCGTGCCGAAGCCGCTCCCGTGCCACGCGATTTCGTTGGTGCCCTGCGCACCAAGCTCGCCGCCGGGCTGCCCGCGGTGATTGCCGAAATCAAGAAGGCCAGCCCGTCGAAAGGCGTGATCCGCCCCGACTTCCGGCCCGCCGAGATTGCGGCCAGTTATGCAGCGGGTGGTGCAGCGTGTCTGTCGGTACTGACCGACCGCGACTACTTTCAGGGCAGCGCCGAGTATTTGAGAGAGGCGCGTGCCGCGTGCGCGCTGCCGGTGCTGCGCAAGGACTTCATCGTCGACCCCTATCAGGTCTACGAAGCGCGGGCGATGGGGGCGGACTGCATTCTGTTGATCGTCGCCGCGCTGGACCTGCCGACGATGCAGGCGCTGGAAGCCTTGGCGTTTGAACTGGGGATGGCGGTGCTGGTGGAGTCGCATAACGCCTCAGAGTTGGATATGGCTTTGCAATTGAAGACGCCGTTGCAGGGGATCAACAACCGCAATCTACGGACGTTTGAGGTGAGCCTGGATACGACATTGGGCGTGTTGCCGAAGATCGGGGATGACCGGATTGTGATTACGGAGTCGGGGATTTTGGTACCGGCGGATGTGGCGCGGATGCGGGGGCGTGGGGTGAATGGGTTTTTGGT
>DATMWS010000157.1:0-15183 GCA_035562135.1 Thiobacillus sp.
TGTTTGTTATACTTTCTTTCCGAGGATTCTCTCACCTGGAATCGCCCCAAAGCAAGCTGCCTGCCCCGCGCCCCGCATGCCCAATCAGACAAAAATCGGTCGTTATGAAGTCATCGCCCCGCTTGGGCAGGGCGCGATGGGCACAGTCTATAAGGCTGTTGACCCGTTGATCGAGCGCACGGTCGCCATCAAGACGATTAACCTCAATCTCTCGAAAGAGGAGCGCGCCGAGTTCGAGGAGCGGTTTTACCGCGAAGCCAAGTCAGCAGGTCGCCTGAGCCATTCCAATATCGTCACCATTTATGACGTGGGCGAAACCGACGATATCGCCTACATCGCGATGGAATACCTGGAAGGGGAGTCGCTGCGGGAGATGCTCGACTCCGGCGTGGTGCTGCCGGTAGACATGATCGGCAAAATCGCGGCGCGCATCGCCAGTGCGCTGAACTACGCGCACGAAAATCACGTAGTGCATCGCGATATCAAGCCGGCGAACATCATGATCACGCCTAACCGTGACGTCAAAATCATGGACTTCGGCATTGCCCAAATTCCTACGGGTTCGCGAACCCAGCTCGGCACCGTGCTGGGTTCGCCCAAGTACATGGCGCCGGAGCAGGTGGCAGGCCTGCCCACGGACGGCAAGACCGACATTTTTGCGCTGGGCGTGGTGTTGTATGAAATGCTGACTGGGACGACGCCTTTCAACGGCGACAACCTCAGCGCCATCATGTACAAGATCCTGAATGAAGAGCCCGCGCCGCCCAGCACCCTCAACCCTCGTGTGCCCCCAGTGTTTGACCGGATTATCAGCCGGGCATTGGCAAAGCGGGCGGAGGATCGCTACCAAACTGCTGGCGAGTTCGCCCGGGATTTGAGAAACCAGGATGCCGTCCTCCCTCAGACCGCGCGCCGCTCCGCCGTTAGTGACAAGCCGACATACACGGGACCGGCAAATAAGACGTCGGCGGGGCCGCAGGACGCCACGGTTTTTTTGCCGCCTCATAAAGCTCGGGGCTTGATTGCAGCAGCGTCCATGGCTAGCGGGCTAGGTATAAAGGAAAAAATCGCATCCTCTTTACGGGATGCGCAGCGGAGTCATAAGATTTTGCTGTTTGCGGTCCCGGTGTTGGCTCTGGCCGTGTTTGTGGTTTATTCGCGGGCCCCGAGACCAACGACTGGCACGGTGACCGCCCCGGTGGCGCCAGTGCTTGAGGAAAAGCGCGTCGCCACATCGCAAACGGCGGTTGAGGCCGAGAAAGCGACGGCTTTGCCTCTGGTGGCACCCATAGCGGCGCCTGCGCCCGTTGTTCCCGCATCAAAAAGTGCAACAGTCCCTGCTGTCGTGGCGCAGGCAAAAGCCACGGTGTCATTCGCGATTTCGCCTTGGGGCGAGGTGTTCGTCGATGGTAAAAGCGTTGGCATCGCCCCCCCACTCACCACGCTGCAGCTGGAGGCTGGGGAACACAGAGTGGAAATACGCAATCAGGCTTTTGTAGCCTATCGTGATACCGTGAACCTGAAGCCGGGCCAGTCTCTCAAGGTCAGACACAAATTCAGGTAAGGATATGACTATGAAGCTGATAAGTGCGTTGCTTTGCGCTTCATTATTAATGACAGGCTGCGCTGCACCCATCGTGCGGGACGCGGGCCTGGACAAATTTGCCCCCCGCAAGGCGGAAAAGGATCTGTCGGCAGGAATTCGGGCTTATGAAGATGGCGATTACAAGAACGCTACTCGACTGTTGCAGAGTGCGCTTTCCGCAGGATTGCTCCTGGATTCCGACAAGGTGGCGGCGCATAAGTATCTGGCTTTTATGCATTGTGCCCAGTCGCGTGAAAAGCTGTGTCGAGATGAGTTTCGCAAGGCGCTGGAACTCGATCCTAAATTTGAGTTGACCCCGGCGGAATCGGGCCACCCTTCGTGGGGTCCGGTCTTCAAGTCGCTCAAGTCGTAAAGGACGGGAAAGTCCTCCACGCTGGGTGTGTTTGGTTGCGGTGATGCCTGCGGCGGGTGTCGGCCCGATGGGCGCGATTATCCTGTGCGCGATTGCTGGCATGGTTTGTCTGTGGGGTGTCACCGGCCTGAAGAAAGGCCGGGGCTACTGTTACCCTTGCTTCTTGATTTGTATGTCTTCAATCTTTCCGCCCGCATCAAGGAATTCCTTTACCCATTTCGGTCTAGGACCTTTGCCACCGTGCCAGGTTTTACTTGAATCTTTGGGGCTTATATACTTGGGTTCTAGCTTTGTCTTGCCGCTAGCCGTGGTCTTTTTACGGGTTCCCGAGGTCAACCCCAAGTCGGCTGCTGTAAATCCAAACTGTTGCGTGACCGCTTTAACCTCTTTCAGCTTGGCTTTCCTCTGTTCGTCCAAGATTGCTTGACGCTTCTTCTGTAGCTCTGCTATCTGGGTTTCCAGAGTATTAAGATCATTAGTCATTTAATGCTTCTCCTTGTGAATGGCATGGGGAAAGTCCGTTCAAATCCTTCTGTCTTTCTATTTGTCTGCCAATTTAAATATTGTGCGATCCGCCTTGTATTAACAGCAAAATTTGCGGCTCAATGGAACAACATACCCAAAACCGTACAATACTTCAATTTATATATTACACACGAATATAACCGATGCCAATGCCAACATCGTGGGTTCGCCGAGTGTGCCAGGCACCGCACAGGCATTCCAGGCCGGCAGAAGCAAACCCGCGAAGGCGCCCCCTGGCGATAGTCGGTTCATCATATAAAAATCTCTTAAATCACGTGGAATGCCTTCGCCAGGTAATCAAAGAACAAGCAATACAGAGCAATAGGGAGAGGCAACCCAAGCAAGGTGCCGAGTAGGTAATTGCGGAACCTGACGCCTGACATGGCAAGGGCGTAATTGAGGGCCGGCAAGGTTTGAAAAAACACTCTCGACAACAGAATGCTCTTGATCGGGTGGGCGTCCAGCTGCTTGAGTATTCTCGTGGCGATCCGGTTATTCAGTAGCCGCAGTGCATCGCCGCCGACGAATCGGATAATCAGGAAGCTGATCACACAAGAAATGCTGGCCGCGACATAAGTGGCAATCCCTCCCCAGGTTCGCCCCAGCGCCAGCACTGCAGCGGCAAGAAACACCCACCCTGGTATCTGAATCAAGTTGCCCAGCGCAAACACCAGGATAAAAATGAAAAGCCCACTGATCTTGTTGTCCAGGATGGTTTGTCGCAAGAACTCAAGGCTGAAATGATCCCGTAGACCAGTAAGCTCGAAGATGGCCAGCAACACACCCAGAAATAGCAGAACAGTAACTAATCGTTTATAGGGGGACATCACGCTTGCACCTGTCGCATTGGGCGTCGCGCAGATCCGACACCGGGTCAATCACCGCCGCGCCGTGGGCGACGATGGGTCGGCGCTCGGCGCAGTGGTGCAGGCCGCGGTGCCAGGCGCTGCCTCTGTCCAACCCGTTTTCCGGGGCGAGCTCGAAGAAGTCGATGGCGTCCGGGATCGCGGCCTTGAGGTCGGGGATGAGCGCCCGCCTCAAGCCGAGACCCGCGCCATGCAGTGGGGTTTTCAAGCGGCCACGCTGCAACATCGTCCAGAGGACGATCGGCGAAGTCGCCCATTTCTTGTGAATATTTTCAGTGTCTTCTTCCATGACCTCGCGCGCCAGATGACGAAACGCTCGCTCAGCTTCATCGGCCTCGTTGTACTACCGCCTTGGAGATAACCGGCTACAGGGATTCCTCTCCGGCCACCCCCGTCAGCCCGAAACCCCGAGCTCGGCACAAAGTTTGCCCACCACGTTTTTCAACGCGTCGACCTCCGCCTCCAGCCGCGCCACGTTGGCCTTGAGCGCGGCGATCTCGCCCACGGTCACGTCGGCGCTGGGTTCGGCTGCCGAGGAAGCAGTGGCCGGGGTTTCCTCGATGACGGGCGCGCCGGAAAGAAGATGGGCCCAGCGGTTCTCGCGCGAGCCGGGCTGGCGCGGGAGTTCGACCGCCATTGCGCCTTCCGGGCGTTCGGCCAGTTCCTGCAGAAAACCCTCCACCGCCGAGATGTCGGCGAACCGGTGCAGGCGCTCGCTGTTGATGCGCAGCTCGCCTGCGGTCTGCGGGCCGCGCAGCATGAGCGCGGTGAGCAGGGCGATGGACTGCGAGGGCAGCCGCAGGCCCCGTTCCATGTTGTGGGCGTAGCGGGTGACGCGGCCGCCGCTGGATTCGATGATCAGGGCCGGGCCCTTGAGGCTGTCGATGGCGGACAGCACTTCGGCCTCGCTGACTTCGATGATGGGGTGGCGGCTGGTCTTCTGGTTGCAGCCGGCCACCAGGGCGTTGAGGCTCAAGGGATAGGTGTCGGGCACGGTGTGCTGTTTCTCGCACAGCACGCCGAGGACGCGGGTTTCGAGCAGGGACAGGACGGGCAGGCGGGGGGCGGTCATGGCGGTGCTTCGTGATGTCGATGGGACCATTATGCCCGGCTGCGGCGTGGGCGGTTTCTGCCTGCTTACTTCTTCTTTTTGTAATACCCCACCAGTTCGCTCTCCGCCAGGACATGTCCCTGCATCGCCTTTTCCAGGGTGGCTTGGGTTGCCGGGTGCAGAACCGGCAGGACAATGTCGAGCGCGTACACCTTGTGAACGTAGCGATGGCGGCCGATGGGCGGGCAGGGGCCGCCGTAGCCTTCCCGCTTCCAGTCGTTGAGCCCCTGGCGCGTGCCTGCCGGCAGGTCTGACGCGCGGGATTTGCCTGCCTCAAGCCCGGTGGTGCCGGGCGGGAGGTTGTACAGCACCCAGTGCACCCAGGTCATCCTGGGTGCCGCCGGATCGGGGGCGTCGGGGTCATCGACAATCAGCGCAAGGCTTTTTGCTCCGGCCGGCACACCCGACCACGCCAGCGGTGGAGACTGATCGCTCCCCTCGCAGGTGTACTGGCTCGGGATGTCCGCAAGCGGGGCAAATGCCCTCGAGTTCAGTTCCATGATCGTATTCCCCTTCGCGGCATAAGCGACCCCACTTGCCATGGCAAGCACGACGCCAAGCCCTATCAAGCTATGCGTTAAATCCCGCATGAAAATCCACCCTCTCAATACTATATATGGACGCCGTCTCCGGCCGGATCCGGCGCAGGCATGTCGACATGGGCAGGCAAAGTTGGGTCTTCAAAGCATTCGAGACCGCCTCCGTTGATGGGCCCCTCTGGCCGTTCCTCAACCCCGCCACGCCTGCCGAATTTCACCCAGCATCGCGCCAAGCTGTTTGGCGCTTGAAGCTTGGTGCTCACGACCGTGCGCCGCGAAGCGAACGTGGTCGTCATCGATGCCCAGGAAGTGCACGCCCGTCTCGTCTACCGCCTTGCGCAACTGTTCAAGCGCCTCGTCCGCAGCCTGGTCGCCGGCGGGTCGGGAAACCAGCAAGCCGATCACACGCATCACCGCGGCGAGATCACAGCGCCCGGTATGCGCCGCAATGCCGGCCAGCGCCTTCCATAATGCCGGCCTCGACACATGCGGATGCAACTGCAGCGCCTTGCCCTCGCCGCGCAGGGCCGCCGCTACGCCCTCGGCATAGCGGGCTCCCGCCGTGGGGGAGTCGAACAACATCATGGGATCGTGGGCGAGCCGTATCCCTTCCGCATCGCCGCGCTCGATCTCCGCCAGCACCAGTAACGCAAACCCCTGCGCCGCGTTCCGGCCCTGCAGCAACTCATCCAGCCGCCCATCGCCTGCCGCGACCAGATCCGCCAACAGGTCGGAGCGCGGCGGGGTGACCGACCACAGCACATGCGCCAGCGAGGTTGCCGGCTGCGGCCCGCGAATTTCCAGCCAGTGCGCTTCACACAAATCGATCAGCGCCTGCTGGAGCACGCGCCGCCTGGCCTCGGGCACGCGGCCCACCAGCCGCGCCGCCTCGGATTCGATGAGTGAAAGCTTGGGCATGATGGGTTTAAGGCTGCATTCCTATGTCGAAATGAATACGGCGCCCCATCCGCTTGCGGGCACCTGACTATCGCGCACTGCCGGCGGGATAACCCACCGATTGCGCGAGGATGATCTGCTGATGGCTGCCCAGTCCCAATGCCGCGCCAAGTGCCGGGCGATTGACCGAGCCGCGCACGACCGTCGCCAAACCCGCCGAGGCGCAAAAGAGATACACATTCTGGGCAATGAAGCCGGTGTCGGTTGCGCTGTAGAGCGCTTTGTCTTCAGCACTGGCCTCGCTCATCTTGTCGAGGTCTGCCACATACACCAGGTTCACCGTGGCCGTGGCCACAAAGTCCTGCACGCCTGTCAGTTTGCGGATGTCGCCCGTCGCCACGCGTTTCAGCGTATGGGTTGGGGGATCGTAGCGATAAGCGCCTTCTGCGGTCGTCACGTACACATCGACCTCGCGCCAATCGCGTGCGGAAGGCGCGGTGCGCTTGCCCGAGTCGGGCCGGTTCACGCCGCTTGCCGCCCACAACAGATTCGACAACACCTGCGGCGGCAGCGGTTTGCTGCCGAACTCCCGTGTCGAGTGCCGCGCCTTCAGCGCCTGCATCAAGGGCTTGCCGCCTTCCGTCTCGGGCGGCAGCAGTCTGATGGCTGCGGTTTCCTGCGCCAGTCCGGTTCCCGTCACGCTCATCATCAACAGCCCCGCAACTACCCACTTGCCCATGGTCGGTTTCTCCTTCGCGGAGGGGGAGCAACACTGCTTACTGTAGACCCGCATCGACGCGGAGCAAGCCCCCGGCTTCGGATGAGGCAGGGGTTTTCCAACCCTGGCAGCGCTTCACCCAAGCTTCCGGACAAAGGCCTACTCATCGAGGCGGCTTTTTAATTGCTTGGCTTTTCGGTAGGCTTCGCGCTAGCCTCAGGAAAACCGATCCCATGCACTTCACCCCCGAATCCTTCCGCGCCTGGCCGACCAAGCGCATTACCCTGCTCGGCATGTCCGGCGTCGGCAAGACGCACCTCTCGGGCATGCTGCGCGGCCACGACTGGTTTCACTTTTCCGGCGACTACCGTATCGGCACGCGCTACCTTGACGAACCCATCCTCGACCTGATCAAGCAGCAGGCGATGCAGGTGCCGTTTCTGCGCGACCTGTTGCGGCGCGACTGGATCGACATCAAGAACAACATCAAGATTCACGATCTGGGTCCGGTGCTCACTTTCGTTGGCAAGCTCGGCGGGCCGGAGTGGGGCGGATTGCCGCTGGACGAGTTCACGTGCCGCCAGGCGGCGTATCGCGACGCGGAAATTGCCGCCATGCGCGATGTGCCGGAATTCGTCCGCAAGGGCCAGGAAATCTACGGCTACCCGCATTTCGTCAACGACGTCGGCGGCAGCCTGTGCGAACTGGACGAACCCGGCGTGGTCGAGCTGCTGGCCGAGCACACGCTGATCCTCTACATCCAGACCACCACCCGCGAGGAAGAGGACACGCTGATCCGCCGCGCGCAGTCCGACCCCAAGCCGCTGTATTTCCGCCCGACCTTCCTTGCCGAGCACCTGCCGGTGTATCTCAAGGAAAAAGGCCTCGACTACGTGGCGCAGGTCGAGCCCGACGATTTCGCGCGCTGGGTGTTCCCGCGCCTGTTCCATTCGCGCATCCCGCGCTACGAGGCGATTGCCAGGCCGCACGGCTACACCGTGACCTCGCAGGAAGTGGCGCAGGTGCGCGACGAGCGCGATTTCCTGGCGCTGCTGGAAACGGCCATTGCGCGGAAGGGGCAGGGCTGAACCATGCCGCTGGTCGCGCATAACACCCTGCCCACCTTCGACCGCCTGCGCCGCGACGGCATCACGGTGCTGTCGACCGAGCGCGCGGCCAACCAGGAAATCCGCGAGCTGCACGTCGGCCTCCTGAACATGATGCCGGATGCGGCGCTGGAAGCGACCGAGCGCCAGTTCTACCGGCTGGTCGGCGAGTCCAACCCGATTGCGCAGTTCTACATGCACCCCTTCACCCTGCCGACGCTGCCGCGCGGCGAGGCGGCGCAGGCGCACATCGCGCAGTACTACGAGTCCTTCGACGCCATTCGCGAGAAAGGGCTGGATGCGCTCATCATCACCGGCGCCAACGTCAGCCATCCCAACCTCGCCGACGAAGCGTTCTGGCAGCCGCTGATCGAGGTGATCGACTGGGCCTGGGACCATGTCACCTCGACCCTGTGCTCGTGCCTCGCCACCCATGCGGTGATGCAGTTCCGCCACGGGCAGACGCGGGTGAAGCAGCCGCACAAGATATGGGGCGTGTTCGAGCATCGCGTCACCGACGGCCGCCACCCGCTGGTGGCCGACGTCAACACCCGCTTCGATGTGCCGCATTCGCGCTGGAACGACGTCTCGCGCGCGCAGTTCGAGGCAGCCGGGGTCAAGGTGCTGGCCGAAAGCGCGGACGCCGGCGTGCATCTGGCGGTGAGCCGCGACGGCCTGCGCACCGTGTTCTTCCAGGGACACCCGGAATACGACACGGTGTCGCTGCTGAAGGAATACAAGCGCGACCTGCTGCTGGCCGCGGCCGGCAAGCTGCCAGCGTTTCCGCTGTTCCCGGTGCGCTATTTCAACCGCCAGGCGCAGGCGCTGCTGGCCGAATTCGGCAGCCGCGTGCAGGCGGGCGAGACGCTGGCCTTCCCTGAAGCGCACCTGCTGCCGCTGCTCGACAACACCTGGCACGACACCGCCGAGGCGGTGATCGGCAACTGGATCGGCTGCGTCTATCAGGTCACCCACCGCGAGCGCGGCCTGCCCTTCATGCCCGGCATCGACCCCAACAATCCATTGGGTCTGACATGATGGCGGCAAGCGCGCACTTCGACGAAGCCGAGGGCGCGCTGATCGCCAGCGGCGTCTGGCAGGCCGATGCTGCGACCGCGCTGCCCAAGCTTGCCGGCAAATCGGTGCGCATCCTCGACGGCGCCGGCGTCACCCAGCTCGACACCAACGGCGCGTGGCTGCTGCTCGCCGCCGCGCGCCCGCAGGCCAGCGACCCGATGCCCGAACTGCGTGCCTTCCAGCCGAAGCATCTGACGATGCTGGAGCTGGTGGCGCAGCATTGCACGGACACCGCGGCGCAGCCCGAACCGCGCAGCGAAGGCGTGCTGGCGCTCACCGGGCGCGGCAGTATCGTCGTGTGGGGCCATCTCGTCGGTCTGCTCAACTTCGTTGGCCGCCTGTTCATCGAACTGGCGACGCTGATGGGCAACCCGGGGCGCTGGCGCTGGCGCGAATTCGGTGCCCAGGTGCGCACGGTGTTCGTCGGCGCGATTCCCATCGTGATCGGCATGCTGTTCCTGCTTGGCGTGGTGTTCGCCTACCTGCTCGGTTCGCAGGCGCAGCAATACGGCGCCAACATCTTTGTCATCGACGGCCTGCTGCTGGCGATCCTGCGCGAGGTCTCGCCGATCATCGTCGCCGTCCTGGTGGCCGGGCGCACCGGTGCTGCCATCACCGCGCAGATCGGCACCATGAAGGTGACCGAGGAAATCGATGCCATCACCACGCTCGGCCTGTCGCCGCTGGCGGTGCTGGTGATCCCGCGCATCCTGGCCCTGCTGCTCGCCCTGCCGCTGCTGGTCTTCATCGGCGACATCGCCGGGATCGCCGGCGGCATGCTGGTGACGCAGCAGCAGCTGGATATCTCGTATTACATGTTCTTGGACCGGGTGGCTGACGTACTGAATCTGAAAACCCTGCTGGTGGGGCTGGGCAAGGCGCCGGTCTTCGCCATCTTCATCGCGCTGATCGCCTGCCGCATGGGGCTCTCGGTCAGCCGCGACGCGCGCAGCGTCGGCGCCAACACCACCTCCACCGTGGTGCAGAGCCTGGTCGCCATCATCATCCTCAACGCCATTTTTGCCATCATGTTCGTGAAGCTGGGCATCTGATGACCGACACCGTGATCGACGTCCGCGACGTGTCCACCACGCTGGGCGGGCACAGCATTCATCGCGATTTGAGTCTTTCCGTCGCGCGCGGCGAAGTGGTCGGGCTGATCGGCGGCAGCGGCTCCGGCAAATCGGTGCTGCTGCGCGAAATCATCGGCCTGTTGAAGCCGCAGGCCGGACACATCGAGCTTTTCGGGCAGTCGGTTTGGGACAGCACGCCCGGGCAGATGAACCAGCTGCGTCAACGCTTTGGCGTGCTGTTCCAGGATGGCGCGCTGTTTTCCTCGATGAATGTGGAGGACAACGTCGCCACCCCGTTGTTCGAACACACCGACCTGCCACATGCCACCTGCCGCCAGCTGGCGCGGCTGAAGCTCGCACTGGCCGGGCTGCCGCCGGACGCCGCCAAGAAGCGCCCGAGCGAGCTCTCCGGCGGCATGCGCAAGCGGGTGGCGCTGGCGCGCGCGCTGGCGCTCGACCCCGAACTGCTGTTTCTGGACGAGCCCACCTCCGGCCTCGACCCGATTTCCGCACGCGCTTTCGATGCGCTGATCCGCCTGCTGGCCGACAGTCTCGGCCTCACCGTATTCCTCGTCACCCACGACTTGGATACACTGTTTTCGATTATCGACCGCGTCATCGTGCTGTCGAATGGCCGCGTGCTCGGCAGCGGCACGGTGGCCGAACTGAAGCATATCGACGACCCGTGGCTGCGCGATTACTTGACCGCGCGGGCACCGCAAAAGGAAACCGCGCATGGAAACTGAAGGTCGCTATACCCTGGTGGGCACCCTGGTGTTGGCGGTGATCGCGCTGATGACGCTGGCCATCATGTGGCTGTCTGGCTTGGCCGACCACGTCGCCTATCAGAACTACACCCTCTATTTCAAGCAGCAGTCGCTCGACGGGCTGGCGGTCGGCAGCCCGGTGAAGATTCGCGGGATCAAGGTCGGCGTGGTCGACAGCTATCGTTTCGCCAAGGGCAACGACGAAGCCGTCAGCGTCACCGCGCGCATCGACGAGGGCGTGCCGGTGCATGTCGGCGCCGAGGCCTACATCAAGCGCAATCTGGTGACCGGGATCGCGTCGGTTGAAATCAATAACGGCCCGAGCGACAGCCCCCTGCTTAACGAGGTGCCCCAGGGCGAGCGCTATCCGGTGATCGCAGAGGGCAGCTCCGACATCGACAAGGTCGCCACTGCGGTGACCCGGCTGGCGGAAAATGGCGCGCAGGTTGTGGAGCGCATGAACACCCTGCTGTCGGATGAAAACCAGCGCGCCATCAGCCAGACGCTCGCCAACCTCAACGAACTGTCCGGCCATCTGGCCGCCAACAAGCAGGGCCTCGAAGCCGCGGTGCAGGGCATCCGCGACGCCTCCGATGAATTCCGCTTTGCCGGCGCCAGCATCAGCCAGGCCGCCACCCGCGCCGAAGGCAGCATCGTCGGCGTCGGGCAGAGCGCCGAGGCCGCGCTAAAGGAAGCCACCGTCGCGATGGGCAAACTGCAAGGCGACGCCGGCCTGATTTCCGAGCGCATTCAGCAACTCACCGAGACCGGTACGCTGGAGCTGACCAACATCAGCCGCGACGTGCGCACCAGTGCCGAAACCCTCAACACCGCCGGGCAGCGTCTGTCCAACCCGCGCGAAATCCTGTTCGGTCCTGGCCAGCAGCGGCTCGGCCCCGGAGAAAAAATGCCATGAAATCCGTCCTTGTCCTTGCCGCGCTGAGCCTGGTGCTGACCGGCTGCGTCAATCTTGGCGAAAAGACCAAAATCCCCGCAGTGGTGTATTACGTGCTGAATGACCCCGTCGCCAGCGACCCCGCCCCGCTGCGCGCCGGTGCCCTAAAGGACTCCGATCCACTACGCGCTAAAGTCCCGCAAGGCGGGATGGAATCGTATGCCCTAAAGGACTCCGATCCACTACGCGCTAAAGCGCGTGTGGAATCGTATGCCCCACAAGGGGACTCCGACTTTCTACGGGCTAAAGCCCGTGAAAGATCGTATGCCCCGACCCTGCTGGTGCTCGACACCACCACCGGCAGCTTTTACGACACCGACCAGCTCGTCTTCAGCCGCAGCGCCGGCACCCGCGGCCAATACCAGTTCGCGCGCTGGACCGAGCGCCCCGGCAAGCGCTTCGCCGACCTTATGCGCGCGCGGCTCGACCGCCAGGGTGCCTGGCAAGTCAGTGCCGCAGGCGGCTATGTGCGCGGCGATATGCTGCTGGATACCGAACTGGTCGAGTTCTATCACGACGCCGCCAGCGCGCCGGGACAGGTGCATCTGGTGCTGCGGGCCGAACTGGTGGACCTGAAGCAGCGCACCCTGCTGGGACGCCGCGTATTCGAACAGCGGGTGCCGTTGACGACCTATGATGCGGCCGGCACCGCGCAGGCATCCAATCTGGCGGTCAGTCGCGCGCTCGACGACCTGACCGCCTGGCTCGCCACGCTCCAATAAGCGCTTACAATTCAGACAGCCCACAATAAAAGGAGAGACATCATGAAGCGCCTGCTTGCCGCCCTGTGCCTGTGTTCCGTCGCTGCTGTCGCCCACGCCGAAATCTCGCAAAAATTCGGTCCGCTCGAAATTCACTACAACGCCCTTACCACCGATGAGTTGTCGCCCGAAGTGGCGCGTGCCTACAAGATCGAGCGTAGCAAGACGCGCGGACTGGTCACGATGTCGGTGCTGATGCAGAACAAGATCGGCGCGCCCTCGCCGGTGCCGGCCAAGCTCACGGTCTATGTCACCAATCTCAACCAGCAGCTGGCCCATGTGGAAATGCGCGAAATCAAGGAAGGCACCGCCATCTACTACCTTGGCGAATTCCGTGTCACCCCGCCCGACACGCTGAAATTCACCGCCACCGTCGAAGTGGCCGGCGAACCCAAGCGCGAGATGGTTTTCAACCAGAAGTTTTACAAATAAATCGTTGCGGGCGACAGCGTTCCACGCTTGACACAGCCCGGTGTGTACATAGACTGTACATATCAATCGTCAACCGGGAGTAAGACCGTGACAGCAGCCGTCGAGCGCATCGTGGTGCAGGCCACCGCACAGGACAAACAAGCCATCACCGAGAAGGCGCGCAAGCTCGACATGCCGGTGTCGGAGCTGATGCGGCGCGGCGCCTTCGCCTATCAGGCGGATGACCACCAGGCCGAGTTGGCCATGCTGGCCGATGCGGCCAAGGCTGCCGCCGACCGCGCCGGCGCGGCGATTGACGATGCGCTCGCCTTCATCGAGGAAAGCAACCAGCGCATCGCAGCGATGGAATCGAAAGCGGCCAAAGCCACCGCGAAACGGGGCGATTGATGGGTGTCACCGAACGGGTCTGGGGCGCGCTAACGGCGATGATCAAGTTGGAAGACAAGGTCGATCGCCAGGCCGAGGCGATGAAACTGCAACAGCAAAAGATCGAAGATCTTACCGGTCGCGTCATCCGGTTGGAGGCGCAGCTTGAATTCCTGACCAGCGCCGCCATGATCAAAAAACTCAAGGGAAGCTGACGTGCAAGCCTGGTTTCAGAGCGTTTTGAACGTCGAATAAATCAGCGTCAGCAGGCCCCACACGCCGAAACCCGCCACCGTCAGCCCCGCCACGCGGCGCACCCACAGCTGCTGCATGAAGGGTTGAATCTGCCGCGCGAACAGGGCCATTCCCAGCAGATTCGGCAGCGTACCGAGGCCGAATGCCAGCATCAGCGCCGCGCCCGAGGTGGCGCTGCCCGCCGCCAGCGCCGACACCAGCACCGAATAAACCAGCCCGCACGGCAGCCAGCCCCAGGCCATACCCGCCAGCACCGCCTGCGGCACCGACTTCACCGGCAGCAGTTTCTGGAACAGCGGCTTCACCGTGCGCCACAGCACCCCGCCGGCGCGTTCGAAGACCAGCACCCATTGCGACCAGCCTGCCAGATACAGGCCGAGCAGGATCATCACGACCTGCGCCAGCACGTAAAGCAGCGTCTGCACCGGCATGAAGTCCGCCAGCTTGAGCGACGCACCGAGCGCGCCCACCAGCGCGCCGAACACCACATACGACGACACCCGCCCCAGGTTGTAGGCCAGATGCAGGCGGAACGGCGGCGTGCTGCCGTCGGCACGGAAGGAAAACGCCGCAACGATACCGCCGCACATGCCGACGCAATGCACGCCGCCGAGAAGGCCGGCGAGCAGGGCGGCGAGCAGGGAAAATTCGATCATTTTTTCGGTTGGGTTCGGCGCGCACCAAGCGTGCCGCGTATCGAGCGGGGATTACGACGGCAGTCGAGCACGGCGAGAACAATCGCGGTGCGGCCATCGAAATCGTAATAAATCGCAAAAGGGAAACGCTTGGACAGACTGCGATGCAGACCCGCGATGGGCTTGGGATGAACGCCCGCATACAGCGCGAGCGCATCGATGTCGGAGAACAGGCTGTCGAGAAAATACTGGCCGAGCCCCGCGGCCTGGGTCTCGTAGAAGTCGAAACCGACAAGCAAATCCCGTTCGGCTGATGCGCCGATCCGCACTAGATGCATGGGCGGGGCTTAGCGCTCGGTAAGCTTGCGCAGTGCGTTTTTGGCAGATTGCCAGTCACGATGTTGGCCGTCTTCCAGTTCGCGCAGGCGCTCTTCCAGCACGGCAGCGTGCCAGGGCGGGCTCAATTCGGCCGCGTCGTCCTGGCACAGCGAATCCCACAATGACTCCATCGCGGCCAGACGTTCGGCCAGGGGCAATTGGGTGAGGGCGTCGAGATTTGGCATGGCAAAAGATTAGCACATCAGCCCGGGTGTCGTTCACGTCCAACCAGCCACACCAGCAGTAGCACGGGAATCCCGATCAGCGCCGTGCCGGTAAAGAAATTTGCCCAGCCATAGGCATCGACGAACTCGCCGGAAAAGCCCGCGATGAACTTGGGCAGCAGCAGCATCACCGAGGTGAACAGCGCGTACTGCGTGGCCGAATAGGCCTGGTTCACCAGGCTTGAGAGATACGCCACGAAGGCGGACGACGCGATCCCGGCCGACAGGTTGTCCGCCGACACCGTGAACACCAGCGCGCTCACGTCATGTCCGCGCCCGACCAGCCACACGAACAGCAGATTGGTCGCGGCGGACAAGACTGCGCCGAGAAACAGCGTGCGCATCACGCCGAGGCGCAGCGTCAGCAAGCCGCCCAGCCCCGCGCCAATGATGGTCATGATCACGCCGTAGACCTTGGACACCGTCGCCACCTCGTCCTTGGTGAAGCCCATTTCCTGATAGAACGGGTTGCTCATCACCCCCATCACGACGTCGGAAATGCGATACACCGCGATCAGCGCCAGGATCAAGAGCGCCTGC
>DATMWS010000158.1:0-6737 GCA_035562135.1 Thiobacillus sp.
CGCCCATCAGCGCTGCAAACTGCGACTGCGACAAGCCGGTCTTCTTGCGTGCCTCAATGACCGGCGACGAGACGACATGCAGGTGGCCTGCCTTCATCTCGCGCACCGACTGCAGCAACTCAGCCGCAAGATCGCGCTTGGCTTCGTAGGCCGACAGTTCGGCCTTGCTCAACGGCTTAGTCTTCAAGGGCACGACGAATCTCCTTCAACTTCTGACCGGTTAGGTTGTCTGTCTTGGCCTTGGCGTACAACGTCAGCAAGACAACCTCGCCCTCGGCTGTGCGCGTGAAGTAGATGACCCGCACACCGCCGGACTTGCCCAAACCAGCTCGAGCCCAACGCACTTTGCGAATGCCGCCGGACTCGGGCACCACATCTCCGGCGGTGGGATGCTTAGCGATGTATGCGGCGAACGCCCCGCGCTCCTCTTCGGTCCAGTACAGCGGCCACTGCCGCTGGAAGAGCAGCGTCTCGACAACGGTGAGCATGCGCAGACTATACGCCCAAGGCGCATAGTTGTCCAGGGTGCTTCTATGACGCCTAACGAGACTGTGCTGAAACCCCATCGCACGTGACCGTGCGCGGGTCTGGGCACCGTTTGGGCGTTCCGATTCGCATTGGGGTGTCTTTCGCGTCGTTGACTCGATCTGATTGGACCCTGAAGGTCCGAGCGCCGTCAATGCGCGCCTGCAGGGTGCGTGCGCGTCGTCGGGCATGCTGACTTGCTGCTACCCGTAGCGCGCGATCTTGTCGATGTTGTGCACCAGGCAGTACAGCTGCCACTGCGTGCTCACCTTGGCGCGGCTGCGCAGCGTGAAGCGCCGCATGCCCTTGTGATGCCGGATGTTGGCAAACACCGGCTCGACGGTGGCGATGCGCCCGCTGTACAGCCGGCGACCCTGCGGTGAATCGATGGCACGGCGCATCATCTCGCTCGGGTCGTCGGCCGCACGCCGGTGGCGCTCGAAGCGCGCGACCTGGCGCCCGCGCGTGGCGTGCGCATTGCGCAGGCACCGCCAGCGCAGTGCACAGCCGGCGCAGTCCTCGGGCCGAGCCTCATAGCGCACGAATCGATGCCCGCGCTGGCCGTAGGTGCTGCCGTTGCCGGTGAGCGTGCGACCCGCGGGGCAGATGGCCGTGTTGTCGTCGTTGAACTGGAAGTCGTCGGGTCGGAAGAACTTCAAAGTCTTCACCGCCGCCTTGTCGTACAGCGCGTCGCCCTTGGTCTTGTGATGCGCGTTGTCGATGCGCTCGTCGCGCTGGCGCATGCCGTTGTCGGCCACCATGGCGGCGATGCCACGTTCGTGCAGGGCAGCGATGTTGGCGTCGCTGTGGTAGCCGGCATCGGCGGTGATGAGCGTGTGGGGATCGCGCACCGCAGCGCTCTTGTCGATCATCGGCAGCAGCATCGTCTGCTCCGAGCCCGAGCCGGTCACCTCGGCCGCGACGATGACCTGGTGCGCACTGTCCACCGCGGCCTGCGCCGCGTAGCCCTGGATCACGCCCTTGGAGGTGGCCATCTTGGCGCTGTCGGGGTCGGTGATGTTGGTCTTGAGCTCAGCGCCCTTGGCGTTCAGACGCTTGGGCGCGCGGGCGATGAACTCGCGCGTGGCCTGGGCTTCGCGCCGCAGCTCGTCGATGCGGCGCTGGCGCTGTGCATCGAGCTCGACGTGGCCGTGTTCGTCCTGGGCTTGGTGTGCCGCAACGATCTTGGCGGCAGCCTTGTCCAGGCGAGCGGCACGGTGCGCCAGTTCGGCGTGGGTGCCGCTGCGTTCCTTGCTGGCGTTGGCCGGCAGCTTGACGCCGTCGATCGCAAACATGGTGCGCCCGATCAGGCCCAGGCGATCGCAGGTCAGAAGCACTTGGGTGAACAGCGCCTGCACCTCGGGACCGAGCTCGCGCACGAACTTGGCGATGTGGGTGTAGCTGGGCTGGCTGTGGCCCGACAGCGCAATGAACAGTACGTTGTGGGTGCAGGCCGCTTCGATCTTGCGGCTGGAGATGATGCCGCGGCTGTAGGCCAGCAGCACGATCTTGAGCATGACGCGCGGGTCGTAGGCCAAGGCGCCGACCTCGTCGTTGCAGAACCTGGCATCGAGCGCCGAGCAGTCGAGTTCGTGGTCGATCAGGTGGTCGAGCGCGAACTCGAAGGTGCCGGCCTGAATCTGCTCGTCCAGCATCACCGGCAACAGCATGCCGCCTCGCTCAACCGGCTTGTAGCGCGCCATCGCAGACCTCTTGCATCGACTCGATGCACCATCAACGCAGGCACGACACGGTCGATGTCAGCAACTTCCCGGACGCAAGTCCATCCAGTTATTGCACAGTCTCAACGTTCGACATGAGCGGCGGCCGAAAGCTTGCGAAGCAAGCTTTTGGACGTCCGCTCGATGGAGGGGTTATGTCGCTTTGCGCGCACGACGGCTGGGCTGCTTGCTCACGTACTGCTTCAGCACACCGTCCATGCGAGCCTGCCAGCCCTGGCCTGTGCTGCGGAAGTACGCCAGGACCTCCGGGCTGTAGCGCACCGACACCAACTGCTTCTTGCTCTCCAGTGGAGGACGCCCACGCAGCGCCTTCAGCGGCACCATTGCCTCGAGCTGACGCTTGGTGAGTGGACGTGCATCCGGATCTGCCTTTGCAGCGGCCACGATCTTCGCGTTTTCCTTCTGCGAAGGCAGCAACAATGAACGCTTGGGCTTAGGAGTAATTCTCGACATAGTGCTTGACCTCCCTTCGCTCGGCATAGCGAAGGCTGATGACACGACGAACGTTCCCTCGGTCCGCGAATGCGACGAAGTACAGGCGATTGCCCCGCGGGACCAGGGCCGACATGCGAAGCTCTTCGTACCCGAAGCGCTCGTCGAGCCAGACGAGCGCCTCATCCCACGCCAGCTGCCTGGCAAACGCCAGAGACAAGCCGTGACTCGCGCGGTTGAGCTTGTCTTTCGCTGGGTCGAACTCGTAGAGCACGCTTTAGTGTAGCTACTATAAAGCGGGCGTGCAAGCCAATGCTTCCCTGAGCGACATAACGAACAGCGTTTATCCGACGCTGCGACCAAGGCGGATCGAAGGCGCGGTGGTGCATGGCGTCGGATAAACCTCGTTGGACTGAACCGCCGGGGCCGGCGGTGGAGTGGGCAGTGTAAGTTTCAGCGGCGGTGGCGGGCAATGCCCAAGTGCGCTGCTTCGAACTGCGAGGCAGTGCCCAGGTCGCACAGCGCTGACGAAGGTGGCGCGGGGCACTTGTGCACGCGGCGCTGGGCATATCGGACTGGCGTTGCGGTGAGCCTGGCGCACGCAGGCTCTGGCCCGCGTGTGCGAGCAGGCCATGCAAGCGGCGTGGTGCGGCGCGAACCCATCACGGCGGCCCTCGACAGGCCGCCAGCGTGGGCGCTGCAATGGCCGCGCGGTCCGCGCCGCGTTGCTCGACGACGCGCCAGCGCCCGAGCCGGCAATGCGGGCAGCATTCGATCTCGATGGCCACCACGCGGCGCATGAAGGCCTGCGCGTCCTGGCGTGCCTGCGGGTTGGACAGCGGCATCGCCAGCAGCCTGCGCGCGGTGGCCAGGCGCTCGGTCTTGGCCGCCGGCGCAAGCAGCCCGTAGTGGCGGATGCGCTTGAAGCCCGGCGGCAGCACATGCTGCAGCAAGCGGCCGATGAACTGCGCGCCGTCGATGGCGATGACGCGCCTGCCGCCCGTGTCGTCGGCGCGCACGCGCAGCAGCACCTGCTCGCCGGCGATGGCCACCAGGCGCTCGTTGCCGATGGCCGTGCGGTGCGTGTAGCGCGCCAGGTAGTCCAGCACCGCTGCCGGACCGGCCAGTGGCGTCTTGGCGTAGACCACCCAGTCGTGGCGGCGCAGCGCGCGCGCGCGATCGGCGCGCGCGTGCGGCGTGCCGGCCGGATCGCGCGGCAGCGCACCGCTGTGGCCGGCTTGCGCCAGCGCCTGCATGAACTTGCCTCTGAACACCCGCGACAGTGCATGCACCGGGAACAGGAAGTTGCGCGCGCGCCGGGGCCGGGTCCAGGCACCGCCCCCGTGGCCATCGAGTTGCAACGCCCCGCAGGCCATCAAGGCATGTACGTGCAAGTGGCGCCGCAGGTCCTGCGTCCAGGTGTGCAGCACCAGCGTGAAGGCACCGATGCCGCCCAGCCAGCGCGGGTTGGCGGCGAACTCGGCCAGCGTGGCGGCCGTGCATTGCATCAGCGTGTCGTAGACCCAGCGCGGATGGGCGCCGGCCAGCGCATTGAGCTCGTGCGGCAGGGTGAAGACCAGGTGGCAGTACGGCACGTTCAGCAGCTCGCTCAGCCGAGCCGCGCGCCAGGCGTCGCGATCGCGGCTTTGGCACTGCGGGCAATGGCGGTTGCGGCACGAGTGCCAGCGCCACTGCTCGGCGCCGCAGCCATCGCAGCGCAGGCGCTCGCCGCCCAGTGCCGCGGTGCGGCAGGCGACGATGGCACGCCAGGCGCGCGCCTGCGCGGTGCCCAGGCCGTGCGTGCGCAAGTAGTCTGCGCCGAAGTGCCGCAGCACCTCGGCCAGCGTGGTGGCCACGGTGCGCTCGCGGCTTCAGTGCGCGGCGATCGGCGGCAGCGCGCCCAGCAGGTTCAGCGGCTGGCGTCGCGCGCCCTCGGGCACGTCCGGGCGCACCAGGTGCAAGTAGCGCGTGGTGGTGCTCACGTGGCGGTGGCCGAGCCACTGCTGCAAGCTGTACAGATCGACGCCGGCTTCGAGCAGGTGGGTGGCGTAGGCATGGCGCAGCGAGTGGATGCCGCCGCGTTTGGTGATGCCCGCATGCGCGCATGCCGCGCGATACCAGCGCTGCGCGCTCTTCGCGTCCAGCGGCTGCTCGCCGTCGCGCACGCCGGCGAACAGCCACGAGCGCGGGTGCGCCTGTCGCCACCAGGCTCGCAGCAGCTCGAGCACGTCCTCGGACAGCGGCACGTAGCGATCCTTGGCGCCCTTGCCCTGAACGACGCGCACGCACATGCGGTCGGCCGCGCTGTCGATGTGCTCGACGCGCAAGTGACACAGCTCCGACAGACGCAGTCCCGTGCCGTAGGCCAGCATCAGGAAGGTGCGCGACTTGGCGTGGCGGGCCACGGCGAACAGCCGGGCGATCTCCTCGCGCGAGAGCAGCTCGGGCAACCGCTGCGGCGCCGCGCCCAGCGGGATCTGGAACGCATCGCCGTCCAGCCCGAGCACGCTGGCGTAGAAGAAGCGGTACGCACAGCCGTACTGGTTGACGCTCGAGCGCGAGAGCTTGCGCTCGCGCAGCAGGTGCAGCAGGTAGTGCTGGACCTCCTCGGCGCTCAGGGTGTCGGGGCTGCGCCGGTAGTGGCGTGCCAGTCCCGCGACGGCGCCGATATAGGCCTCTTGCGTGCGAAGGGCCATGCCGCGCAGCACCAGCGCGTCGAGCATGCGTTGTCGAAGTGGCGTCATCACCATCTCCTCGATCGAGGCGCGGGCACATGCCCGCATCGATCAAGGTACGGCGATCAATCGCAGCCGCCTCCACCGTGTCTCAGCCACCGCGTCAGCGGTTTAGTTCAACGTGTTATAGAGCGCAATCTTGCGCTTTATCCTGGCGCGGCGCGCCTTATCCAGGCGGCGAAGACGGGCGCCAAGTGCTTGCGGCAGCTGAGTTTTCGTCTCATGGACTGCATGTTTACCCAGCACTAATCACCGCGCGAAGTGCCGCGCGCCCGCTCCACCGCACCACGGCTCCTCACCGCATCCCGGCGTTGATCTTCTCCAGCGCCGCCGCCCCCGGGCACAGATCCTTCTCGCCGAGCTTTTGCAGCGGCGTGGCGCTGGTGTTCAGCGCATGGTGCAGGTCGCTCGCCGTGGGCTCCACGTAGATCAGGCCGGTGGCCACCTCGCCGCGCTGCGCCAGGTCCTGCACCAGGTTCATCGCGTTCAGGCGGTTGGTCGGGTCGTGGTCGGCGTGCAGCTTGCGCAGGCGCATCAGGCTGCCGTCGGGCTGCGGCAGCTCGATCACCTCGCCGGGCGCGGGCGCGGCGTGCGTCGGCTCGGCCAGGTCGATGAAGTCGATGCGCGACACCGCCTCGTTGTGCGCTCGTATGTAGTCGTAGCTCTTGGTGCTGCCCTCGTGGTTGTTGAAGGCCACGCAGGGGCTGATGACGTCGATGAAGGCGGCGCCGCCATGGCCGATGGCACCCTTGATCAGCGGCACCAGCTGCGCCTTGTCGCCCGAGAAGCCGCGCGCCACGTAGGTGGCACCCAGCTGCAGCGCCATGCCGATGAGGTCGACCGGGGAATCGGGGTTGACCACGCCCTTCTTGCTCTTGCTGCCCTTGTCGGCGGTGGCGCTGAACTGGCCCTTGGTGAGGCCGTAGACGCCGTTGTTCTCGACGATGTAGACCATGCGCACGCCGCGCCGCATGGCGTGCGCGAACTGGCCGATGCCGATGCTGGCCGAGTCACCGTCACCGCTGACGCCCAGGTACAGCAGCTCGCGGTTGGCCAGGTTGGCGCCGGTGGCCACCGAGGGCATGCGCCCGTGCACCGTGTTGAAGCCGTGGCTGGCGCCCAGGAAGTAGTCGGGCGTCTTGCTGCTGCAGCCGATGCCGGACAACTTCGCCACGCGGTGCGGCTCGATGTCGAGTTCCCAGCAGGCCTGGATGATGGCCGCGCTGATGGAGTCGTGTCCGCAGCCGGCACAGAGCGTGGAGATCGTGCCCTCGTAGTCGCGCCGCGTGTAGCCCAGGGCGTT
>DATMWS010000159.1:0-2053 GCA_035562135.1 Thiobacillus sp.
CTCATCGGTGATGCCGAGCACCGAGAACAGGCGCTGAATTTTCTGGCCGCCCAGAACCCGAACCCGCTGTGTCTGGATGCCCCCTGCGCCTTGAGGGCGAACTTTCAGCGCCGCTGTGCCCAATTTTTCGAACGCCGCTGCCACGGCATCCTCCAGGGTATAGCCCTGGGCCTGCTGGTAGGGGCGGACGGCGGCCTGCCCATGGTCGGAATAGATCCAGACTTCGTAGTGCCGCCATGCAGAATGGTTGGCGGCGCGCCACAAGCGGGCGACGGCGTCGTCGATTCCTTTCAGCGTCCAGTGGGCAAACAGCGAGTGCGGGCCGCGGCGGTGCGACTGTTCGTCATAACCCAGGAAGTTGAGGTGGATGACGGGCATACCGCGGCTGATATCGATCTTGCCGCCGATGACGCAGAGCTCGCGCAGCAGGATGGCGATGGCGACCCGGGTCGGAATGAATTTCAGTTCCTTGAAGAAGTCGTATCCACCGACCAGGCCGCGTACAAAATCAAGCAGCGCCAGGCCCAGTTCCATCAACAACAAGACAGCGACGCGCAGGAAACTGTAGAAATTGCTGATCAGAAACGCCAGCAGCACAAGCGGATTGGCTGCGCGCAGCGTCGACCCCCAACCTATCGCCGACGGGCAGAAATGTGATTCCGCTGCGCCGCCGGTGTAGTTGTCCGAATAGGCGCTGCCGCCCTCGAGCAGCGCCCCGTTGCCATTGCCGCTGTGCAGCGCCTCGACGCGCGCCGCCGCGTCCGGCTCGTACATGCGAACGAGTCGGCGCGATTCATGGTCCCTGAAGGAGAACGCCGGGACTGCCCCTTTGACACCATAGAAGAGCTCGGCCTGGACCGCGGGCGTCGTCGACGGCAAGCCCGAATAGTGGGCATGCAGCTGATAGTGTTCGCGCCTGATCAGCCGCCGCAAAAACGGCAGTTCACCGCGATCCAGGGCACGCACGAACTGCGGTTGCGAGAGTCCATCGATCTGGACCATGATCAGCCCCGGCCGCGTCGGCGATCCCTCCGACACGGGCAGACGCAGCAGGCGCGCCAGCCAGACACTGCGGCTGAGGTTGCGGCGAAGGCGTCGGAAAAAGGTCTCGATTCGGCCGAGCATGGGTTATCCGCTCATTCTCGCGGCAGTTGGCGGCGACTCGCCGCCGAACCCCTCGCCCATCTGCTCCCGAGCCGCGCGCGATGCATCAGTCTTCCTTATCGGAAAACAGGCTGCTGCCCAGGGCCGCATCGCCCGCGCCGGCCACGCTTTTCAGGATATTCCACTCCGTCTTGATCGCGGTCATGGCCTCTTCCCAGCCGCTTTCGTCCTCGCCGGAGGGGGCGGTTGATTTGAGTTTGAGTGATTCGTAACAGGCCAGGGCCTTGTCCGCCGATCGGGGCATGGAAAAGGCCTCGGCAGTGTCGAGTGCGGCTTGTTTCAGGTCGCGCAATGATTCGGGTGGCAGCCCGGCCGCCCACTGCAAGGCTGCGCTGAATGACGCGGGTGTGGCCTCCTGCAGCAGGCGGCCGTTTTGCCGGTCCCTGATTACCTCCCGCGCGCCGGGCGCATCCAGGGCGACGACCGGCAGGCCGGCTGCCATGGCTTCCGTCAGCACCATTCCCTGGGTCTCACTGGTGGACGCAAAGGCGAACAGGTCCATGGCGTGCAGGGCGTCGGCCAGTGCCTGCTGTTGCAGGATGCCGGCAATATGCAGCCGCGTTTCGACGCCTGCCCGGCTAAAAATATCCCGCAGGCTGTTTTCGGAAGGGCCGGTGCCGATCACCAGAAACTGCGCATTCGGTTGACTGCCGATGAAATCGGCGACCGCCTGGGCCAGAAATTCCAGGTTCTTTTCCGGCGCCAGTCGGCCCAGGTGGCCGACCACGAAAGCATCTTCCGGAATGCCCATTCGCCTGCGAAAGGCGGGGCCGTCGCCCTGCGCGAAATTTTCCAGATGAACGCCGGTGGGCACCACGGCAATCGGCGTGATGACACCGCGCTGCTGCAACAGATCCCGGATGCTCTCGCTGGGGGCGAAAACCTGATC
>DATMWS010000160.1:0-12809 GCA_035562135.1 Thiobacillus sp.
CTCATCGGCCTGCTGCGCGCGCCCGAGGTGCAACTGGAAGGCAGCATGCGCTTCCGCGGCACCGAGCTCACCCGACTCCGGGAAGCGGACTATCGCCGCCTGCGCGGCAACAAGATCGGCCTGATTTTTCAGGACGCGACCGCCGCTCTCAACCCCTGCTTCACGGTGGGCGAACAGATCGCCGAGCCGCTCAAACGTCATCTGGGATTGTCGAAATGGGCGCGCCGGGAACAGGCCACCGCGTTGATGCACAGCGTAGGCATTCCCGAGCCGCGCCTGCGGCTGGATGCCTACCCGCACGAACTGTCCGGCGGCATGCAGCAACGCGTCATGATCGCCATCGCGCTGGCCTGCAACCCCGAGCTGCTGCTCGCCGACGAACCCACCAGCGCGCTCGACGTCACCATTCAGGCGCAGATCATGGAGCTCATCCTGGACCGGGTGCGGGCGCTGAATTCCAGCGCAATCTTCGTTCTCCACGATCTCGCCTTGGGCGCCCAGGTCTGCGATCGCATTGCGGTCATGTATGCCGGGCAGATCGTCGAGGAAGGGCCCAGCGACCGCGTGCTCGCCTCGCCCCTGCATCCCTATACGCGTGGTCTCAAGTCGTGCGTCGTCGAGCTGGGGTCGAGGCGACTTGAACCCATCCCAGGCCAGGTTCCGCCCCTGAACGCCATGCCATCCGGCTGCCGCTTTGCCCCGCGCTGCCCCAAGGCGAAGGCCATCTGCGGCGAGCAGCGCCCCCCGGCCGAAACGCGCGACGGCCGCCAGGTCGCCTGTTGGTTCATTGATTAGGTATGGAAATGCAAGAACCCATTTTTTCCCTGCTGGATGTCGAACGTACCTACGAACTGCGCGGGCGCGGCTGGTTTCGCCGTGCCTCGCGGCACCTCAAGGCGCTCGACGGCGTGCGCCTGGACCTGCAGCGGGGTGACACCCTCGCCCTGGTGGGCGAAAGCGGCTCCGGCAAGTCCACCCTCATCCGCCTCATGCTCGGCCTCGAGCCCGCCAGCGACGGCCGCGTACTGTACGGGCAGCGCGACCTCGCCCAGCTCGACACTGAAGCAAGGAAGCGCTTTGCGCGCGAGGTTGCGTTTATCTATCAGAATGCCCGCGGTTCGATGAACCCTCGAATGCGCATCGCGGACATCCTGGCCGAACCGATCCGCCTGCACCGGCTGTGCGCGGAAAACGCCATCCCCGAGCACGTCGAGGCACTGCTTGATCGCGTGGGGCTACCCGCCGTCCTGCTGCAGCGTTTCCCCAGCGAACTGTCCGGCGGCCAGATCCGCCGCGTCGCCATCGCCCGCGCCCTGGCCGCCGAACCCCAGGTCATCATGGCCGACGAGTCGGTGGCCGGGCTCGATGTCTCGGTCCAGGCCCAGGTGCTCAACCTCCTGCGCGACCTGTGCCGCGAATCCGGCATCACGCTCGTGTTCATCACGCATGACCTGGGGGTGGCGAGCTACCTGTGCGAAAAGATCGCCGTGCTTTATCTGGGACGCATCGTCGAGCAGGGGCCGACCAATGCCATCCTCAACACCCCGCGCCATCCTTACACGCGTGCGCTGCTGCAGGCCTTCCCGCGCTTCGACGCGCCGCTCAAGGCCTCGTTGAGCGGCGAAATCCCGAGCCCGGTCGATCTTCCCAAAGGGTGCCGCTTCGCCGGGCGCTGCCCGCAGGTCCAAACCGCCTGCCGTGAGACCGATCCGGCCCTCACCGCACTTGAAACGGGCCGGCAGGTGGCCTGCCTGTTTCCGGTCGCAACTGCATGATGTCGCAGTACGCCCTTTCCTCGCGCGGCGTGGTGACCTCGCCGCACTTCCTGGCCACCGCCGCAGGCAAGGCCGTCCTCGACGCCGGCGGCAACGCCGTCGAAGCGGCGCTCGCCGTCGGCAGCACCCTCAGCGTGGTCTATCCGCACATGAACAGTCTGGGCGGCGACGGCTTCTGGCTGCTGTGCGACCAATCGGGAAACCTGACCGGCCTGGACGGCGCAGGCCCAGCCGGCCAGGCCTATGCCCCGAGTTTCTATGCCCGGCAGGGATTGAGCGCGATTCCCGCCCGGGGTCCGCATGCCGCGAATACGGTGGCCGGCCTGGTGTCGGTATGGGGCGCCGCGCATGCGTTCAGCCGCAGCCGCTGGGACGGCCGTTTTGCATGGCAGGACGTGCTCGCCACAGCCCATGGCTACGCCGAACGAGGTTTCGCATGCAGCGCCAGCCAGGGCGACTTCCTGACGCAAAAGTGGGCGGAACTCGGCGGGTTCCAGACCCTGACCGACATCTACGCGCCCAAAGGGCTGCCGGCGCCGGCAGGGGCCGTCTTCCGGCAACCGCAGCTCGCCGAATCGCTGCGCCTGTTGCAAAGGGACGGGGCGGAAGGCTTCTATCGCGGTGAACTCGGATGCCGTGTCGCACAAGGCCTGGCCGATTCCGGCAGCCTGCTGTCCGCCGAAGACCTGGCGGCGTTTCACTGCCGTCAGGTGGCGCCCATCAGCGTGCGCTATCGGAACGGGCTGGCCGTCAACATGCCGCCGCCGACCCAGGGGCTGGCCTCCCTGCTCATCCTGGGTCAGCTCGACCATTTCTATCTGGCCCGCCACCCGCATCTTTCAGCCGATTACGTGCATCTTGTGGTCGAAGCGACCAAGCAGGCTTTCCGCTTGCGCGACCGCCATGTGGCCGATCCGGACCATGTCGCCGTCCCTGTCGACGAATTGCTCTCACCCACCACTACCGCCGACCTGGCCGACGCCATCGACGTGTCCCGCGCCGCGCCATGGGGCAGGGGCGTGGGGCCGGCGGATACGGTCTGGTTCGGGGTGATGGACGCGAAAGGCCGCGCCGTCAGTGCCATCCAGAGCATTTACCACGAATACGGCAGTGGCGTGGTGGCGGGGGAAACCGGCATTCTCTGGCAGAACCGCGGCGCGTCCTTCTCGCTCGATCCGCGCCACGTCAATGTTCTGAAGCCGGGCAAGCGCCCCTTCCACACGCTCAACCCGGCCATGTATCTGGAGAACGGACGCCCCCGGCTGGTCTACGGCACCATGGGTGGCGACGGCCAGCCGCAGACGCAGGCGGCTATCGCCACGCGTGCGCTGGACTACCGCCTGCCCCTGCCCGACGTGCTGGACAGCCCGCGCTGGTTGCTCGGACGCACGTGGGGGCAGAGCAGCGACAGTTTGAAGCTGGAAGGCCGCTTCGCCCCGGAGGTGTTCGATGAGCTTGCGAAGCGGGGGCACGCGGTGGAACGGGTGGAGGACTACTCACAGATGATGGGACACGCGGGTGTCATTCGCGTGCTGGAAGACGGCGCTTGCGAGGCGGCTTCCGATCCGCGCAGCGACGGCGCCGCCGCCGGCGTCTGATTAAAAAACGCAGGGCCGCTGACGGCCGCATGAGGGAATTCAATTGCTGGAGATCGTGTCTTTTCTTGCCCTGGGTCTGGTAGCCGGGCTGCTCGCAGGCATGCTCGGGATCGGCGGCGGTGTCGTGGTTGTCCCGGTCCTGATCTGGATTTTCCAGCTCCACGGCCTGCCGCGGGAGATCATCCCGCACCTGGCCATCGGCACCTCGCTGGCTGCCATCGTATTCACCTCGATGTCGGCCATCTGGGCCCAGCAGCGGCGCCGTGCCATTGATTGGCCCGTGGTGCGCCTGCTTGCTCCTGCCACGCTGCTGGGCGGCTTCGCCAGCGGCTACCTGGCAGGACTCGTTCCGGCGGCCATGCTGAAAGGATTTTTTGCCGTCTTTCTGCTCTTCGTCGGCACCCAGTTCGTCCTGGACTGGAAACCCGCGGCACACTGGCGTCTGCCGGGTCGGGGCGGCTTGTGGGGCATCGGTCTGGGCATCGGTTCGCTCTCGGCGCTGCTCGGCATCGGTGGTGGCAATATCACCGTCCCTTTCCTGCATGCCTGCAACCTTGACCTCAAGCGCGCCATCGCCATCTCCACCGCGCTGGGCTTGCCGATCGCGCTGTTTGGCGCGGCAGGCTTTGTGCTGTCCGGATGGGGCCACGCCCTGTTGCCGCCTGGAACCGTGGGCTATGTCTCCCTGCCTGCGTTGGCGGCGATCGCCGGCGCCGCCATGCTGACGGCCCCACTGGGGGTTCGCCTGGCGCACGACTTGCCGGTCAGGCGGCTCAAACGAATTTTTGGCGTGCTGGTGCTGGCGATCTCGTTGCGCATGCTGTGGGACGTGCTGGCGTAAGCGGATGAACAAGGAGGCGCCCATGAACGATCTCGATCAGAAGATTCTCGCCATGCTGGTTGACGACGGCCGCATGAGCTTCGCCGACATTGCCCGCGAACTGGGCATTTCACGGGTTCATGCTCGCGATCGGGTGCAGCGTCTCATCGACGAAGGCGTCATCGAAAAATTCACCGTCATCGTGAACCCGGAAAAGGTTGGCACCATTGTCTCGGCATTCTTCGATGTCGAGGTCGACCCGCAGGGAATCGAAATGGTCGCCGAAGACCTGGCCCGGCAACCCGAAGTCAGGAGCCTCTACATCATGAGCGACATGACCAGTCTGCATATTCACACCCTGACCGAGGACAACGCGGCGCTGGAGGACTTCGTTCGCCGCAATCTGTTTTCGCGTCGTCATGTCGTCAAGGTCAACTGCAAGCTGCTGCTCAGCCGGGTAAAAAACCGGCGTGGGGGACCGCGTATTTAGCAATTTCAAATGGCGGCCCAATTTGATCTGGCCGCCAGAAAATGCTGCTGGAAGACCGGCTGCTATTGATTGCGAATGCGTTCGGGCTGATGCTCGGATAAGGGCTTGTGCGATGGCGTCGGCGACGCTTCCGTAAGCGCGAGACGATTGACAGTCACGCCAGAAACCCATACAAATGAGAAACATTCTCATGTGAGACATCGCTAATAATGACCCCGCCCGCGCATACCTTCCCCCTCCACGGCCCAGGATTGCGCGGCGCAAGGCGGCCTCGCGTGGCGATCATCGGCCGCACCGGCAGCGGCAAGCACAGCATCTTCCGCGCTGCCGCCAGCACCTCCACATGCCACGAGCGCCTGGCCGGCATCGGCCCCGCGTATGAGGAATGCCTGGTCGAGGTGGGGATCGATCAGATTTCCCTGGTCGCGTTGCCCGCCATCGACGGCCTTCACCAACTGGACGAAGACGCGTGCGTGACGCTGAAGTATCTGCTGTGGGGCGACCACTGGCCGGCCATCGCCCGGCACGAGGCGCATCAGCCGGCGAGCGCTTTCGCCGCCCCCGACGTGCTGCTGATGGTGATGGACGCCACGGCGCTGGAGCGCGACCTCGAACTCGCCTTGGAACTGATGCAGCTGGGCAGGCCGATGGTGTTTGCGCTCAACCGCATGGACGAGGCGCGTGCCAGGCGGCGCTTCATCAATGTGCGCGCCCTGTCGGCCAAACTGGGCGCACCGGTGGTGCCTACCGTAGCGCACATGGGCATCGGTCTGGCCGATCTGTTCACCACCGTGGTGCGCGCCGCGCGCGAGGCCAGACATGCCCACGCGCAGCCGTCGGCCCATCCGCCCAGCGCGCACATCGAGGCGCAATTGCGGGCCATTGCCGAGATCGCCCGGCAGCCACAAGTGGCCACGGCGTTCGCGGTGCCCGAGACCTTGCTGACGCAGCAACTCGCAGAGAACGACGGTTACTTCGCGCAGGAATTGCAGGCGCACTTCCCTGACCAGTATGCGGCCCTGCTCGCGGCGCGCGCCTCCGCCGACGCGGCCTTGCCGCGCCCGCTGGCGGAGGAAATCCACGCCGACCGGCATCACCGCGCCGCCCTGCTGGTCGAGGCGGTGACCCGCCCCGGCCAGGCAGGCGCGCCGCCGCGCTGGCAAATCTGGGCGGACGACCTCTTCCTGCATCCGCGCTGGGGCTTCGCCGGCACGCTGGCGGTCTTTGCGCTGGTGCTGCTGTTCGTGTTCGAGGTGAGCGCTTTTCTCGACAGTCTGACCGTCGCGCGCCTGATCGTTTGGGCCGAGCCATGGCAACCGACCGACCTCATTGGGGTGGTCGCCCGCGCCGTGCTGGACGGCTTCATCGGCCTGGCGGGCATCGTCATCCCCTACATGATCCCGCTGGTGCTGCTGCTGGTGTGGCTGGAAGAGTCCGGGATCATGCACCGCGTGGCTTTCGTGGTGGATCGCGGCTTCCATCGACTGGGTCTGCACGGCGGCGTCGCCCTGCCTTTTCTGATGGGGCTGGGCTGCAACGTGCCGGCGCTGGCCGCCACCGCTGCTGTTAGCCACGGCCGCGACCGCACAGTGGCCTCGCTGCTGATCACCTTCCTGCCGTGTTCGGCGCGTTCGGCCATCATCCTGGCGGTGGGCGGCAAGTACCTCGGCGGCTTCGGCGTATTCGCGCTGTTCATGCTCGTCCCCGTCGTCGTCAGCCTGGTCGGCAAGCTGCTCAAGCGCCGCTATCCCGAAACCACGCCCGGCATGATCCAGGAGATCCCAGCCTACGCCGTGCCCACCTTGCGCGTCATGCTGGCCAACACCTGGGAGCGCAGCCGCGACATTGTCACCATCGTGCTGCCGCTCTTGGTGGCGGGCAGTGTGGTGCTGGCGCTGCTGGGCCATGTCGGCGCCGATGCCTGGATCAATCTCGCGCTCACGCCGGTGACCGGGTGGTGGCTGGGGCTGCCGGTGGCGCTGGGAATACCGATCCTGTTCGGCGTGTTGCGCAAGGAACTGTCCCTGCTCATGGTGTTCCATGCGCTCGGCACGCAGGAACTGGCCGGCGTGCTCGACACCACGCAGATTGCCACCTTCCTGGTGTTCCTGACCTTTTATGTGCCCTGCGTGTCCACCTTCGCCATGATGCTGAAGCTGCTCGGCCGGCGCGACGCGCTCTATTCAGTCATGCTCTCCATCGGCGTGGCACTCGCAGTGGCGGCTGCGGTGCGCTGGCCACTGGAAGTGGCGGAGTGGGCGGTATAGCGGATTGGCGGTGTGGTTTGCTAAGGAGTTTGGGCTGGTGCTCAAATGAGATACAGATTGACCGGGGCTTTTGGAATCGGGTGCAGAAAGGCCAGTCGGAGTTGTCAGTCTCACATTCTCCATTCGTTCGTATGGTTGAAGTGGATGGGCTGGATTCGGCCTATTGTGTTGAAAAACTCCGCTCTAATTTGAAGGTGAACTGGCTCCGGAATTATCGGAGCCAGTTTTTTGTTGGTTGGGTTTTGTTTTTGCTCCGGGCAATCAGCCCAAAGCCACTATCAGGCAGGCATCATTTCCGCTTCCGTACTACTTGGCACAAGCCATTTGGCCATTCGTCTTAGATTCTGAGCGGTTGCTGCCAGTCGCGCTGACGTGACGCTGTGCATAAATCAGGGACAGTCTAGCCTTCATTGGGCGGAAGGCGCTGAGCTTTTCCGCCGCATGCGTGCTCATGGTCTAGACGAAATGTCGCCGTGAGTCGCTCGTCCTACCTAGCGAGCCCTTGCCTTGTGCCCGCTAGGTGCTGGCACCTCACTTCGTGACGGGCTCGGCTCCATTCAAGCGTGCCTCCACTTCCAGCAGGCGCTTCTTGAGGTCATCGATCAGTTGCTGTTGCTCCTTCACGGCCTCTATCAAGATGGGTATCAATCCACTGTAGTGCAGCCCGTAGCGCTTCTCTCCACCGCCCTTCTCATCGTTCTCATCATCAGCCACCACCACTTCTGGGACTACCCTCAATACTTCTTGGGCGACTAGGCCGAGATGGGTCTTCTCATCGCGGGCCTTCCCGTCCTTCCAGTTGAAACGGACACCACGAAGGTCCCGTATCGTTCCAAGTGCATTCGATATTGGTTGTATATTTGTCTTCTCCCGTGCGTCGCTCCCTTCGTTGAGTTGGCCCACCAGGCTGAGGTTCCCATTGCCCCTCAACCGCGCCAGTAACCACGTCGAATTGCCGCTTTGGGCGTAGAAGTCATATCCACCTTGCCATCCGTCACCATGATCCTGGTAGAAGTCAGTTTCGCCTCTTCCGTTCGAAACGTTCCAGCCGATGGCGAATTGGGTGGCGCGCAAAGATGGATGCCCCGGTGTGCCGAGATTCGAAGGTGTGATGTAGAGAACGCCATCGCTGCCAATTGTCATCCTTGGTGTGTAGGCAGGTGACTGATTTGCGAAATGGATACTCCCGTCCTGCACCCTCATAACAAGGTCCCCACTTGCCGCGGCCGCTGCCCAATGGCCGCCGCTCAATGCAAAACCCAGCACGCCTTCGCGATAAGCTCCCCGAACTGGGCCGCCAATATGAAAACCCGGCGACCTGCCGGCGTCACCATAGAGTTCAAGCCCGCCACCGATTCCCCTGGACACCAATCGAGGAATCCAACTGCCTTGAGCGGACAGTTTGGTGACATAGGCTGTTGTAGTGGTTGGAACCGAGCCAGGCCTAGCGCCATAATCAGATCGGTAGGTGAAGGTATTGGTAGGTGAGCTGTGATACAGGCTTGCAGGGAGTCCGTTCTTGCCGACATAGATGCGATACTGTACCGCACCAGCAACTCCCGTCCAGGAGAGAGCAATCTGGCGATCATTCATGGAACCCATGATAGTCCGACATTCCTCCTGAGATCCGACTGTAGTTCCCATGCCATCCTCGGCGACAACGGAAAAGCAGTACGTACCATCAGGAGGCCTCGGAGGTTCTCCGGGTTGCACGGGGGCAGAGGTTTGCACGGTGGCAGAGATTATCGTTGGTATTGTCATCTCCGTGGCAAACCCATCCGCATCCGAAAGCGTGGTGGCGGGGGCGCTGGATGCAAGGCAGAGCATCCCGATGACAAGAGAAAGAGATACATTAGTTCTCATGGATTTCCCCTCTGAATACGCGCTGAGTCCCTCAGTTGGGCGGCCCCGACGAAGTGACGGCGTCAAAGTTTAAGATTACCGTTGGTCTGATGACGCCGAAGGGGAGCGGCTTCAGTCGACTAATTCGTCCGACGCCAATCATGCAATTATTCTAGTAGAGTCTGTCGGGCCTTCAAGAAGGATAATCGGGTATAGACTGAGCTGCCCCAGGTTTCTCGGACAGGTTAATCAAACACCTTGCCCCTCCCGTTCCACCTAAGCACGCGTGCGATAGTCCCAGCGACTGGTGAATCCGTTTGCGATTGTATCGCCCACCCAAATCTTCGATTCGGCGCGGGCGCCCGAAACTAGTCGATCTAGCAGGTCAGACGCCGCTTGCAGCGTCCGATGATGCTCGGCCGTCACCCGGCCGAACCTCACTTTTGGCAACAATGCCGGCTTCGCGCCGCAGGCGGGCAACCCGATGTTTGCCGCAAGCGGCGCCTGCTTCATTCAGCGCCTGCAACCATGTCTTATTGGCCCCGTAAGGGTCGCGATGCACCAAACGAACGCGGCGGATGTCTGAAAGCAACCGGGCGTTGGTCTGCTGACGCGGTGAAGGTGGGCGGTTGCACCAGTCATAAAAACCACTGCGGGATATCTTGAGAACCCAACTCATGGCGACGCTGAACTGCCGGACATGTTCACGCATGAAGGCGTATTTCACGGCAGTTCCATGGCAAAGTGCGCTGCGGACTTTCTTAGGCTGCCCCGTTCTTCCGTGACCTTCAGCTCTTGCTTGAGGCTGTCTATTTCGCATAGCTAGTCTGCAGATGGGCGGCCATGCGGGCCTTTGAAGGCAATCGCCTCGTCACCGCCTTTGCGGATAACTCTTCCACCCATTTGTAGAGTTGGTTGCGACGTATGTCGAGTTCCAGGAATGGCCCTTGTCGCGTCGATTGCAGGGGTGAATGTTGGCCGTGACAGTCGACGAGTTCACTTGCAGCACCGAAGGACAATGATCTCTGCATCCAGGGTGCACGAATATCCCGCTGGTGCATTGCATAAGCAACCACCTGAGCCAGGGTTATTGTTTGGCAGGCTTGCTAATAAGTTGTCCGGCCAACTTCCACAAGTCACCCCTATGGCCAAGTACCCAGCCGGGCACGACTCGTTAAGCGGGAGTCCTCTCGCGATAGTTGTTTGACTCGCCGGAAAAATCACACTTTGGCAGTCTGAGATTGGCGGTCCTGGGTCTCCCTTCTCCCCTTGGGGTCCCGGTGCTCCCGGCGAGCCCCG
Source organism: Thiobacillus sp. (assembly GCA_035562135.1). Classification (GTDB taxonomy): domain Bacteria; phylum Pseudomonadota; class Gammaproteobacteria; order Burkholderiales; family Thiobacillaceae; genus Thiobacillus. The sequence goes on from DATMWS010000160.1 coordinate 10,092, forward strand.
CTCTCCCCTAGGTCCACGCTCGCCTTGAGGACCTTTTGGGCCGCGAGCCGGAAAGACGATATGTTGGTCGCCTGGTGCGCACCGTGTTTCCAACAAGAGGCGTGGCCGCAGCGCTGATCTGGGGTCGATCAGGTAGATATCTCCGCTATCTTTCACGCAAGCGTGAATCTGCGTCAGGGGCACTAATGGCGTCTGTGCGAACAACGCTTTGGAACATATGAAACTGGCCCCGACGCCGAATAGTAGGAAAGCGGCACTACATTGCATCTGCCAGAATTTTTTCATATTAATGCTCCTCGTGATGAAAGCTTAGATCATTGGGAAGAAAACAATACGAGATCAGACACGATTATTGAGACGGCTTGAACGCCCTGCTATCAGGGCAGCAATGGCCGACGACCAGCCTGCCCAGGCCGTATCCTCAGCCTTAGCAGGCGGCGGAAAATCACTCAGGAATGGAGTTGGAGTTACGTTTTCGCAACCACACCACTTCTTTTCTTGAGGGTGGAACGAGTAGTCTACGAACGCCTGAATTTTGGCTTGAGCGACGGTGGTCCGTAGGTCGAACTAAAAGGGTCAGCTTCGGATTCAGACTGGGCGCGCTCAAAAACCAAGTGCAACATTTTTTGGAGAGAATGTTGCATGGAAAAAAAGTACAAGCAGTTGAGTCTTGAAGAACGGACGATGATCCAGACGCAGTTATCGATGGGGTACAAGCCTGGGCGGATTGCGCAGGAGCTGGGTCGTTCAGCTTCGACGCTCAGTCGGGAGTTAACGGTTTCCGGCGAGGAGAAACCCTGTTCGAGCAGGCGAACTGGGGCGTCAGGTTGGATGGACAGTGAGGCAAAAAGCGCCCCCGTCATCTAGTAGGCCGCGTCGAGTCTGGGCACATTGACCAGCATCGCCGGCTGGGGGGCTTCCCCGCCAATGGTCTTTTTTCATTTCCACATTACGTTGGACTCAGCCTTTGCTGCGGCAGCAAGAAGATTAATGAGAGGCAGCGCTCGATGAGCCATGCTGACCACCGGCTCATCCGCATCCTTGTCCTCAACGGTTGGAGCGGCTTTTTCTTCTGCATCGATAGCGGCTGTTAACCGACTTAGGGCCGCAGGAACATCTGCCGCCAGAATCGCGCCGGGCACGGTTGCGCTGTGTCCCATCATTTTCAGCATGGCAAGCGCGACATCCCCGAACATGGTGATGTCGGCATAGGCATTGGTTGTGAATGTCACCAACATGCGGTTCTCCTCGTCTCAGTATTGCTCTTCCATTAATAGTAGTTCTTGTGGTCCGTGGTGCCGATGAACTTGGGTGCTTGGTAACTTGGTGCATCCCTAAATCCCATCTGCCAGCGCAGCCACCACCGAAGTACCGCCGCCGCTGGGATCGGGTAGCCGCACTTAATCCTGATTTCGACGGAGGCGGGGTGTTGCTGCGGCGCAGTTCGATGAAGGCATGGCGCCTTGTGGATCAGAGCGCTTGAGTTGCAGGAGAATAATGCTGGGTTGCGGCATGGCCGACTCTTCGAATAGCCCGTCGATGCGCCCTACTTCAGTGCATCCAGTGCTCCGCGCCCCGTGGCGGTGCGCCGCCTCTGCACATGCATTGGCCTTGATTACAGAGAATCTTTTTTTTGGCACCATTTGTGCTCAATTCAGTCCAATTTGCGACCGTTATTTAATATGGCACGAACATTGCGAACGCCATTAGAGACCCGTCACCGATCAACGACCAGGAGTACGTCATGAGCTTGTTCAATCAGTACATCGAGCGCTACCGCCAGGAGGAAGAGGAATATTCACTGGAGGAATTCCTGGCAATCTGCAAGAAGGACGGCATGGCTTACGGCAGTTCCGCCGAGCGCATGCTGGCCGCCATCGGTGAAGCGGAAATGGTCGATACCCGGCAGGACCCGCGCCTGTCGCGCCTGTTCTCCAACAAGGTCATCAAGCGTTATCCGGCGTTCAAGGATTTCTACGGCATGGAGGAAACGATCGAACAGATCGTCTCCTACTTCCGCCACGCCGCCCAGGGTCTGGAGGAGAAGAAGCAGATCCTCTATCTGCTGGGGCCGGTGGGGGGCGGCAAGTCCTCGCTGGCGGAAAAGCTCAAGCACCTGATGGAGAAGGCACCGTTCTATGCCATCAAGGGCTCGCCGGTGAACGACTCGCCGCTGTCGCTGTTCTCCGCCGACGAGGACGGCGACATCCTGGAACAGGAATACGGCATTCCGCGCCGCTATCTCGGCAAGGTGCTGTCGCCCTGGGCGGTGAAGCGCCTGCACGAATTCAACGGCGACATCACCAAGTTCCGCGTCATCAAGCGCTGGCCGTCGGTGCTGGGCCAGGTCGGCATTTCCAAGACCGAGCCGGGCGACGAGAACAACCAGGATATCTCCTCCCTGGTCGGCAAGGTGGACATCCGCAAGCTGGAGAAATTTTCCCAGGATGACCCGGATGCTTACAGCTACTCGGGCGGGCTGTGCCTGTCCAACCAGGGGCTGCTGGAATTCGTCGAGATGTTCAAGGCGCCGATCAAGGTGCTGCATCCGCTGCTCACCGCCACCCAGGAGAGCAACTACAAGGGCACCGAGGGCTTCGGCGCCATTCCCTTCGACGGCGTGGTGCTGGCCCACAGCAACGAGTCGGAGTGGACGACCTTCCGCAACAACAAGAACAACGAGGCCTTCCTCGACCGCATCTACATCGTCAAGGTGCC
>DATMWS010000161.1:0-12958 GCA_035562135.1 Thiobacillus sp.
GCTGCCGCGCGTCGATGGCGTGTTCCACTTTGCGCCGCCGCCCAACGAAGGCAAAACCGATCCGCGCACGGCGCATCTGCTGCATGCGCTGACGCGGCGCGGCAAGCCGGGCGCGCTGGTGTACATCAGCACCAGCGGCGTGTACGGCGACTGCGGCGGCAACTGGGTCGCCGAAACACGCCCGGTGGCGCCGGTGAACGGCCGTGCGGTGAGGCGGGTGGACGCCGAGCGTCAGCTGCGTACCTGGGGCGAAGCGTTGCGGGTGCAGGTGAGCATCCTGCGCGCGCCGGGGATTTATGCCGCCGACCGCCTGCCGCTGGAGCGTATCAAGCGCGGCACCCCGGCACTGATTGCCAAAGACGACAGCTACACCAACCACATCCACGCCGACGACCTGGCGCGTCTGGCGTGGGCGGCGCTGTTCCGCGGCCGTTCGCAGCGCATCTACCATGCGGTGGATGACCATCCTTTGAAAATGGGCGACTGGTTCGACAGCTGCGCTGACGCGTTCGACCTGCCACGCCCGCCGCGGGTGAACCGTGCCGAGGCGGAAAAGGTGCTGTCCGAGGCCTTGCTGTCGTTTTTGCGCGAGTCGCGCCAGCTGTCGAATGCGCGCACCACGCGCGAATTGCGATTGAAATACCGCTATCCGACTTCCGATCATCTGCTGCGCGAAATCCGGCAGGCGCGCGGCCAGATGAAGCTGTTTTAATTAACCCAGCGCCGCATGAGTTTAGTCATCGCAGCAGATCGTCCGGCTCGCGTTTGAATTCGCCATCCAGCACATCGTCATTCGCCGGGCGCAGCGGGTCCGGCGTGCGCCGAGCCCAGGTGCCGGGGATCAGCAATAGCACCAGTGCAATCACATCGCTGATGAAGCCGGGGAAGACAAGCAGGCCGCCGGCGAGCAGAATACGTCCGCTGGCAAACAGCGCGGCCAGCGGATGCGCGCCCGACTGCACCGAAAACAGCAGGCGCGCGCGCCAGGCGACGCGTTCGATGCGGATCAGCATGACCCCGGCAACGGCCGCCAGCAGCAATCCCAGCAGTACCCAGCCGCCGATGGCGCTGGCCACCCAGAAAATGCCGATGGCTTCCAGCACCGGAAATGACAGCAGCAGTAGCACAATCCAACCAAAACGCATATTCATCCTAAAAACCGAAGTTGACCGCTCTCACCCTAATGAAATCCCGCATCGAATCTTGCCATTCTTCTTTCGTTCGAAGCCGCAACCGAACCGGGAACGCTACGCACCCGCTGGCACGTTTGGGCGCGCGCCTGCCTTTGTCGCGCGTTGTTGCAGGCACCTGCCTGCCGCCGCCTTGCTTCGTGGCAGCCACACGTCCAAACGTACCATCGGGCGCGTCCAACTCCGGTTTCTAGGATGATGGAACCTTTGTTAGTCTTGACGAATTTACCCGATGTCGCGAGCGCCGAGAAACTGGCGCACGCGTTGATCGAAAGCCGCGCGGCGGCATGCGTGAACGTTTTGGCGCCGTGCCGCTCCATCTACCGTTGGCAGGGGGGCGTGGAGACGGCGCTGGAAATCCCGCTGCTGATCAAGACCACCGCGGCAAACTACCCGCGGATTGAAGAAATCGTCCGCGCGCAGCATCCTTACGACGTACCTGAACTGATTGCCACACCCATCACACACGGACTGCCTGCCTATCTCGACTGGCTGGCCACGGAGACTGAAAAGCATGATCAAGAATAAGTGGATTCGATTGCGCGGCGCACTACCTCTACTTTGGGGTGCGCTGGCGCTTTCTCAAGTGGCGCTCTTGCCAGTGGCCCACGCCGAAGAATTCCTGGACCCCGAAGTCGCGTTCAAGTTCTCGGCGCTCGCGCTCGATGCCAACACCCTGGAAGCGCGCTGGCAGATTGCCGACGGCTATTACATGTATCGCGACAAGTTCAAGTTCGAGGTCGTCGGCGCCACGCTCGGTACACCGCAACTGCCGGCCGGCAAGGTCAAGGAAGACGAGAACTTCGGCAAGGTCGAAACCTATCGCAAGGACGTGCGCATCACGCTGCCGATCCAGCGCACGCCGGGTACCCATTCGGTCACCCTGGCCGCCACCTCGCAAGGCTGCGCCGACGCCGGACTGTGTTACACCCCGCAAACTGCGAGCGTGTCGATCAAGCTGCCCGCGCTGGCCGCTGCCGAAATAGCCGCGCCCGCTGCATCCGCTTCTGCGCTGGACGGCCTGCGCAGCCTCGGTGGCATGAACATGCCGAAACTGCTGCCGCCGGACGAGGCTTTCCTGGTCGCCGCTGCGATGCCGGATGCGCAGACGGTCAAGCTCGATTACACGCTGACCGCCGACACCTATCTGTACCGCGACAAGCTCGCCTTGATCGTCAAATCACCTGCCGACGTGAAGGTGGCGAGCTTCAACACCCCGGCAGGCGACGTCAAGGATGATCCGAGCTTTGGCCGCACCGAGGTCTACCACCAGAATTTTGCCGCCAGCGTGGTCTTGTCGCGCGCCCTCGCCGCCGGCGAACAACTGGTGCTGGAAGCGACCTGGCAGGGCTGCAATGAAGCAGTCGGCATCTGCTACCCGCCGATCACGCGCGAGTTTTCCCTGGTTTCAAGTGGCGGTGCCATTGCCGCGACGGCTGCCGCGGTCAGCGCCCCGACCGAGCCGGCCAGTGAATCCGATACCTCGCGTATCGAGCGCGTGCTGAAGGGCGGCAGCTTCTGGGCGGTGGTCGTCACCTTCTTCGGCTTCGGCCTGCTGCTGGCGCTCACCCCCTGCGTGTTCCCGATGATCCCGATCCTGTCGGGCATCATCGCCGGGCAGAAAAAGGAACTCACCAAGACCAGCGGCTTCCTGCTGTCGCTCGCCTATGTGCTGGGCATGGCGATCACCTACGCGCTGGCCGGCGTGGCGGCGGCGCTGTCCGGCACGCTGTTGTCGAACGCGCTGCAGAACCCGTGGGCGCTCGGCATCGGTGCGGGTGTCTTCGTGCTGCTGGCGCTGTCGATGTTCGGCTTTTTCGAAATTCAGCTGCCGAGCTTCATCCAGAGCAAATTTTCCGATGCGTCCAACAAGATGAAGGGCGGCAATTTCGTCGGCGTCTTCGTCATGGGCGCGCTCTCGGCCGTCATCGTCGGCCCCTGTGTGGCGCCGCCGCTGGCCGCCGCGCTCGTTTTCATCGCACAGACCGGCAGCACCACGCTCGGCGGCATCGCGCTGTTCGTGCTGGCGCTCGGCATGGGCGTGCCGCTGTTGCTGGTGGGCCTGTCGGCCGGCGCCCTGCTGCCGCGCGCCGGTGGTTGGATGAACGCGGTGAAGTACTTCTTCGGCGTGCTGATGCTGGCGATCGCCATCTACCTGATCTCGCCGGTCATCCCGGTCTGGGTCAACATGCTGTTGTGGGCGGTGCTGCTGATCGCGTCTGCAATCTATCTGCACGCGCTCGATCCGCTGCCGGAAAAGGTTTCCGGCTGGGCGCGGCTGTGGAAAGGGCTCGGCGTGGTGCTGCTGGTCGGCGGCCTGTCGCTCCTCCTCGGCATGCTGGCGGGCAGCCGCGATCTGCTGCAGCCGCTTGAAGTGTATAAGGGCAGCGTTTTCAAGGGGGGCTCCGGCGGTGTTGCCATGGCGGCCGAGCAGACAGGCCTTGCCTTCGAAAAAGTGAAGAATGTCGCCGAGCTCGATGCGCGTCTGGCCGCGGCCAAGGCTGACGGCCGTGCAGTGATGCTCGACTTTTATGCCGACTGGTGCGTGTCGTGCAAGGAAATGGAGCGCTTCACCTTCAGCGATCCCAAGGTGCAGGCGCGCCTGCAAAACGTGGTGCTGCTGAAGGCCGACGTCACTGCCAACAGCGACGCCGACAAGGCGCTGCTCAAACGCTTCAGCCTGTTCGGCCCGCCCGGACTGGTTTTCTGGAACGGTGCCGGCGTGCAGTCGGATTTCAAGGTGATCGGCTTCGAGAAAACCGACAAGTTTCTTGCCAGCATCGACGCCGCGCTGGGGAAGTAGCGCGTGGTTGTTGACGCTTCAGCGTCTATACAACCACGGCCCGCCCTTTATGCCCTTCAGGGTGCTTGCGGGTAAATCTCCCGGCGCGGTTCAGGGCTGACGCCGCAGCAACGCGATACTGTCCTGCAGCGGGTTGACGACGGGCTGGATCTTGCGCCGCATCAGCGAGCCGATCGCGGTGGTCTTGAGGAAGATCGGCCGCACGCTGTCGGCGTCCACCGCAGCCAGCGCGTCGAGCGCGGCACAGTCGGATGCAAACTGCGGCGTCGCGTCGAGCAAGGCCTCGCGGGCTGCGCTGCGCGCGGCCTCGTCGGCCTGGCGCAAGGGCGCGCACCACTGTGCCAGCGCATCCAGGGTGTGGTTGACCACTTCCTGGATTTCCGGGCGATCGAGGATCAGCGCGGTGGTGGCGAGGAAGGTCTGTCCCTGCGCTGACAGCGCTTTTTCCAGCATCACGCTGTAAGGGTTGACGGCGAAAACCGGCACGCTGGCGTGATCGTCGCGCGCGGGACGCGGGTTGGGCAGCGCGTCCGGCTGCAATTCGAGGAAGGCGACGTAATACGAATTGCGGCTGCTGCCGCGTTTCCAGATCGCCAGCCGCTCGGCATCGGTGAGCACGCCCGAGTGCAGCATCACCGCGACGGTATCGAGAATGCCGACGTCGTCCTCGTGCAAAAACGCCAGGTGCTCGACCAGGAATTCGGCCAGGGTGCGGCCCATGCTGCCCCGGCACACCACGTCGCGCATCAGCATCAGCCGCGCGTTCTCGAGGGTGGGCATGCACCACCACGCGTAGCGCGCCAGTTCGTCGGTGAGTGCGGGCGAATGCACCACCGCCACCACGGCTTCTTCCTCGGCGATCAACAGCAATTGCGCCAGATGCTGGATCGACAATCCGGCCTGCGACTGCCGCGTCCAGCGCGTCAGATGGACGGGATAACCGCCGGGCGAACCGAGGGCGTGGCCGGACAGTTGCTCGCGTACGCGCTTCAGATAGCGGTCGGCGCGCTCGTTGGGTTTCAGCGGCACGCTGGCTTCACCCTGCGGCGTCAGCGCCCACAGCGTCATGTTCGATTCGTCGATGCGGACGGCCTTGATTTCGGTGTTGAACAGGACGTTGAGCCGCAGTTCGTCTTCGGGGGAGAGTTCGTCGTTCATTCAGGTTTTTCACCACAGAGACACAGAGGCACAGAGAGCTGCATTTGCTTTTCTCCGTGCCTCTGTGTCTCTGTGGTTAAGGGTTTACAGATTTCCGAATACGTCGCGTGCGGCGCTAATCGTGGCGTCGATGTCGGCGTCGGTGTGCGCGGCGGAGACGAAGCCCGCTTCAAACGCCGACGGCGCAAGGTAGAAACCGCGATCCAGCATGGCGTGGAAAAAGCGGTTGAATGCTTCCTTGTCGCACTGCATGACCTCGGCAAAGCTCGCCGGCGGCCTGGCCGCGAAATACAGGCCGAACATGCCGCCGACCGAATCGGCGCAGAAGGTGACGCCGGCGTCCTTGGCGGCTGCCGTCAGGCCGGTGACCAGCCGCTGGGTAGAGGCGGCGAGCCGCGCATAAAACCCCGGTTCGCTGACGGCCTTGAGGGTGGCGAGTCCGGCTGCGACCGCTACGGGGTTGCCCGACAGCGTGCCGGCCTGATACACCGGGCCGGTCGGTGCCAGCTTATCCATCACGTCGGCGCGGCCGCCGAAGGCGCCCACCGGCATGCCGCCGCCGATCACCTTGCCGAGCGTGGTGAGATCGGGGCGGATGCCGAGCAGCTTTTGTGCGCCGCCCAGATCGACCCGGAAGCCGGTCATCACCTCGTCGAAAATCAGCAGCGCACCGTGGGCGTCGCACAGCCGGCGCATCGCGGCCATGAATTCAGCGGTCGGCTTGACCAGGTTCATGTTGCCGGCAAACGGTTCGACGATGATGCAGGCAATTTCCGACCCAATTTCGGCGAAGGTGCGCTCCAGTCCGGCGACATCGTTGTAGTCGAGCACGAGGGTCTGCGCCGCGACTTCCGGCGGCACGCCGGCCGAGGTGGGGTTGCCGAAGGTGAGGGCGCCGGAGCCGGCTTTCACCAGCAGGAAGTCGGCGTGGCCGTGGTAGCAGCCTTCGAACTTGATGAACTTGCTGCGCCCGGTGAAGCCGCGCGCCAGGCGAATCGCGCTCATCGTCGCCTCGGTGCCGGACGACACCAGCCGGACCTTCTCGATGCTCGGCACCAGTTCGATAATGCGCTTGGCGATGGTGAGTTCGGCCTCGGACGGCGCGCCGAACGACAGGCCATTGGCGGCGGCGTCCTGCACCGCCTTCACCGTGCCGGGGTGGGCGTGGCCGAGGATGGCCGGCCCCCACGAGCCAACGTAGTCGATGTATTCGCGGCCGTCGGCGTCCCACACGCGCGATCCCTTGGCGCGGCTGAAGAACACCGGGGTGCCGCCGACGCTCTTGAAAGCGCGCACCGGGGAGTTCACCCCGCCGGGGATGACTTTTTGCGATTGTTCAAACAGGATTTCGTTGCGGGTCATGATTCGGGTCTCATTCTTCGGGTTCGGCTTCAAACAGTTGATTCAGATCGTGCGCCGCGGCACGGATGTCGGGCGCATCGAACAGGGCCGAGAGTACGGCGAGGCTGTCGGCGCCCGCATCCAGCAACTGGGGTGCGCTGGCCAGCGTGATGCCGCCGATGGCGACAATCGGGATGTGGATAAGCTGCGTTGCATCGCGTAATAAATCGGCATCAGCCCGGCCGGCCGCAGGCTTGGTGGGCGACGGAAAAAAGCTGCCGAAGGCGACATAGCCGGCACCCGCGGCCTGTGCCGCCTGCGCCAGTTCGAGACTTTGGTAGCACGAAGCGCCGATGAGCTTGCCCTTGCCGAGAATGATGCGCGCCTCGCGCAGGCTGCCGTCGTCGCGCCCCAGATGCACGCCGTCGGCGTCACATAAGTCGGCCAGCCGCAGGTCGTCATTGACGATCAGCGGCACGCTGAAACGGCGACACAGCGCGACCAGTTCGCTCGCCTGTTCGTGGCGGCGCGCCACATCGTCCGATTTGTCGCGGTATTGCACGGCGGCCACGCCGCCCGCCAGCGCCGCTTCGACCTGCATCAGCAGTCGTTCGGTGTCTGCAGTTTCGGGGGTGATGGCGTATACGCCACCCGGGAATTCAAGCATGGCGAAAATCAGGCATTGCCTTCCGTCTGCGCATCCTGCGCCCAGAAAAAACGCTCGGGGATGTATTGCCCCATGCCGGGGCGGAAGGCCGCCTTCAGCGTTTCGTAGGTGAAGTGCTGGGCATCGCGTACCGCAGTCGGCACGTCCTGGCCATACGCCAGGGCAGCCGCGATGGCCGAGGCGAGCGTGCAGCCGGAGCCGTGATAGCTGCCGGGCAGGCGGTCCCACGCATCGGTCTGCACGTGGCCGTTGGCGTCGTACAGGCTGTTCAGCACGCGCGGCGTGGCTTCGTGGGTGCCGGTGATGAGCACGTATTCGCAGCCCAGGTCGGTCAGGTGGCGGGCGCAGGCGGCGAGATCCATGTCGTCCTCGTCCGATTCGAACAGCGCCAGCCGCCTTGCTTCGTGGCTGTTGGGCGTGAGAATGCTGGTCTGCGGGATCAGCAGGTCGCGCATCGCAGAGATCATGTCCTCGGTCGCAAGTTCGTCGCCGCGTCCGGACGCCAGCACCGGGTCGAGGATGACCGGAATGTCCGGATAATCGGCGAGGATTTCGGCAATGACCGCCATCGATTCGGGACTGCCCAGCATGCCGAGCTTGAACGCGGCCACCGGCACGTCTTCCAGCAGCATGCGCGCCTGATCCGCCACCCATTCGGCGTCGATTGCCAGCACTTCGTCGACCCGGGCGGTGTCCTGCACCGTGATCGCGGTGATGACCGACAGCGGGTGGCAGCCCATGCTGGCCAGCGTCAGCAGGTCGGCCTGGATGCCCGCACCACCGGTCGGATCGGACGCGGAAAAGCAGAGCACCAGCGGCGGCGTGGGTTTGGGGGAGAAAATAGAAGGCATGGCGTCACTGCTTTAAAATCGAGCTCCGATTTTAGCCGATTCCCCTAATCCCCATGTCTGATACCCCCGAATACAAAAGCTGGATGTGCCTGATCTGCGGCTACATTTATCACGAGGAAGCCGGTGCGCCCGACGACGGGATTCCACCCGGCACGCGTTGGGAAGGCGTGCCGATCAACTGGACCTGCCCGGATTGCGGGGCGCGCAAGGACGATTTCGAGATGGTGGCGTTTTAGCGCCGGGTGTTTTTACCTTATGCGCGCTCAAGAAGGTGCGGGAGCGCACGTTAGGGCGTTGGCGGAGCGAGTCTTTGACGTAGAATCAAGCCCATCCAACCGGACGACCTGTCAATGGTATGGTCGGACGGGGGGTAAAATAATTTTCAATAATTAAGGAGGCGGTTATGATTTTGCGGTGGATTTCAGCGTGGATCTTGCTTGTTTTTTCGACCAGCGTTTGGGCGGTTTCCCCTTATATCCAGGGGGATTCTGTTGCAGGCGGCAACGTGCAGGCAGCGGCGGCGGCAGTCGAGACCAAACTCAAGAGTGGCGGCTTTACGGTGGTCGGCAAGTATTTCCCCAAAAGCCTGGCGGAGTATGGGGTGGTGATTGCCACCAACGATGCCATGCTCGATGAAGTGGGGTCGGTGGGCGGCCCTGCCGTGCTGGGCGCGGCGATCCGGGTGGGGGTGAAAGCGGACGGCAGCGTCGCCTATACCAACCCGGATTACTGGTATCGCGCCTATTTCCGCAAGGCCTTTGACAAGAAGGAAGCTGCGGTCAAGGCGCTGCAAGCGCGTTTGCAGGACACGCTGGGTGCGGGTAAAGGGCAGGGCGGTGACGAAGCGCCCGGCAACCTGACCCATTACCGCTACATGATCGGCATGGAACGCCTGGATTCGTCGAAGAGCAAGCTGGCCGAGTACGGCAGCTTTGCCGAGGCGCTGAAAACCGTGCGTGACAATCTGGCCAAAGGCGTGGGCAAAACGACCAAGGTCTACGAAGTCGTCATGCCTGACCGCAAACTGGCCGTGTTCGGGGTGGCGATGAACGACAGCGGTAGCAGCGATGGCGAATGGATCAGGAAAATCGATATGCAGGACAACATCGCGGGTTTGCCTTACGAGATTTACGTGGTCAACAATGAGGTAGGTTCGCCGCACGCCCGTTTCCGCATTGCCCTGGCCTTCCCGGATGTGGGGATGGGGCAGTTTATGCGCATTTCGTCCCTGCCAAGCGCCATTATCGAGACCATGGCTGCCGTTGCAGGCGTTGACAAGAAGGCCAGCGGAGACGCCTGGCAGTAAGGCTGCGGCTTGCGCGGACTGGGAAGGGGCGCTGCATTGCAGCGCCCCTTTTTATTGGCTGGTCGATAAGCGTTATGCGATGAGGGTGGCAAACACTAAAGAAGCCTGAACCGTTGCCGTAATGGTAAGCACACAGGGTGTGTGGCAGGTGCTGCGGACCCGAGATCCTGGTGGAGAAAGCGCGTGGACAACGAAGCATTGAAAGGCGTCAAGGTGATGATCATCGATGACAGCAACACAATACGCCGCAGCGCGGAAATCTTTTTGAATCAGGCGGGCTGCGAAGTCATCCTGGCACAGGACGGCTTCGATGCGCTGTCAAAAATCACCGATCACGAACCGGACGTGGTGTTCGTCGACATCATGATGCCGCGACTCGACGGCTACCAGACCTGTTCGCTGATCAAGCGCCACGCCAGGTATCGCGCCACGCCGGTCATCATGCTGTCGTCCAAGGACGGGCTGTTCGATCGTGCGCGCGGCCGCATGGTGGGGTCGGATCAGTATCTGACCAAGCCTTTTACCAAGGACACGCTGCTGACTGCGGTGCGCGAGCACGCGTGCGCAGGCGCTTAATTTTTCTCAAGGAGCACAAATATGGCAATCAGCCGAATTCTGGTCGTGGATGATTCTCCCACCGAACGTTTTTTCCTGTCCGAGTTGCTGGTCAAGAACGGCTACCTGGTCAGCATGGCCGAAAGCGGCGAGGAAGCCGTCGCACAGGCCAAGCAGACGCTGCCCGATCTGATCGTGATGGATGTCGTGATGCCGGGGATGAACGGTTTTCAGGCGACCCGAATGATCGCCAAGGAAGACGCGACCAAGCATATCCCGGTCATCATGTGCACCACCAAGGGTCAGGAAACCGACAAGGTATGGGGTATGCGCCAGGGGGCGAAAGCCTACCTGGTGAAGCCGGTGAAGCCGGACGATCTGCTGTCGCAAATCAAGGCGCTGGGCTGAGCGGACCAACATGGCCAAGAAATTCAATCTGCGCGAATTTCAGACCACGCTTTCCCAGCAGTTGCAGGCGGCGGCCAGTCGCGACAACACCGGGTCCCGTCTGGGCTTCCGGGTGGGCGACGTCAACTGGCTGGTGAGCCTCTCCGATACCGAGGAAGTGATCCCGGTGCCACCCATCGTCAAGGTGCCCGGGGCGCGTCGGTGGTTTCGCGGCGTGGCCAACATCCGGGGCAACTTGTTTGCGGTGAGCGATTTTTCAGATTTCATGGGGCAGGGCGTGACGCCCGATCATACCGATTGCCGCCTGCTGATTCCGCATCACGATTTTGGCGTGAATGCGGCGCTGCTGGTGCGCAGTACCCTGGGCCTAAAAAACATCAGCCATTACCAGCTGCGCAGCGATCGCGCGGCACATCATCCGTGGATCGCCCGCCAATACGCGGACGAAGCGGGCAGCGACTGGTGCGACATGGATTTCGGGCAATTGCTCGGCGATGCCGAGTTCCTCAAGGTTGAAGCGCAGTTTGGCAACTGACTTGATATTGAAAACAGGGCGCGCTGGCGCCGATGAGTGGAGATAAGACAATGAACGTCGCGACGATAACGATGAATGGCCTCAAGGGGCTGGCTGGCCGCATGACGGAAAAAGTCACCGGCAAGAGCGGGGGTGAGCACACCGCCATGATCATGCAGAGCGTGCGCAAGCTGGCAGACAAGGAGCCCGGCAAGGCTCCCCTGATTGGCCACCTGCCCGTCGACAAGCAATATCTCTACACCGGCGGAATCTTGATCGTCTCGCTGCTCCTGGCGGCCGGTTTCACCATCTACAGCACGATCCAGCTCGACAACCGCACCAGCTACGAAGCCCGGGCGGGGGAACTGAAGGTGCTGTCGCAACGGCTGCCGCTGACGGCGCAGCAGTCCGTGCTCGGTAACGTCATTGCCTTCAAGAAGCTGGCCGAAGGCAAGGCCGCGTTCGAGAAGACCCTGGCCGGGCTGGCCGATGGCGACGACGAGGTGCCAGCCAGCGGCGGCGCGGCGCGCGACACGCTGGAGAAAGTCAGTTCGCAGTGGAAGACGTTCAATCCGCAGGTCGTGCAGATTCTGTCGCAACAGAAAAACCTGGTGGCGCTGAACGAAAGCGTCAAACGCATTAACGCCCTGAGTACCGATCTGCAGGAGGTTGCCGAACAGCTCGCCAGCCAGCTGGTCGACGCGGGGTCGAGTGTGCGCGAAGTGTCGCGCGCCAACCACCTGGTCATGCTGAGCCAGCGCATGCCAAAAAACGCCAACCTGCTGCTGTCGGCCGACCTGATCGACCCCGAAGTGGTGTTGCAGCTGGAAAAGGACGCCACTTCGTTCCGCGACACGGTGCAGTCGCTGATGAGCGGTGCGGCCAGCCGCAATGAAGACAGCATGCTGACCCTGGAAGATCTGGGCGCCAACATGGGCGACATGGTCGAGGCGGTGGGCGCGGTGCTTGCCAACACGCAACCGCTGTTGCAATCCAAGACGGCGGCCAACAACCTGTTCGTCGGCAGCGACAGCCTGCTGCAGAACACGAATCAGTTGTCGCAGGATTACCAGTCCGTCGGTGGCGCCGGTTATCTGCTGGCGGCCCTGTTCGGCCTGCTGACGATCGGCTCGCTGGTGGTGCTGGGGCTGGTCAACATCAACGAAACCAAGTCGCGGGCACGCAAGAGCGAAGAAGAAAACAGCCGTAACCAGGAAGCGATTCTGCGTCTGATGGACGAACTGGGCGAACTGGCTGATGGCAACCTCACCATCAACGCCAGCGTGACCGAAGACATCACCGGCGCGGTGGCCGACTCGATCAACTACACGGTGGAAGAACTGCGTAGCCTGGTGCGCGGGATCAACAACGCCACGGTGCAGATGGATGAGGCGGCCAATCAGGCCGGCCATGTCTCCGAGTCGCTGCAACATGCCTCGCGCCGTCAGACTGAAGGAATCGAAGAAACCTCGGCTGCGGTGGTGAGCCTGGCGCAGTCGGTGCAACGGGTGTCGGGCAACGCCGCCGAGTCCGCCCGCGTGGCCGAACAATCCCTGGCCGCAGCCGAGAAGGGCCAGCAGGCGGTGGCCAACGCCATTGCCAGCATGAACGGCCTGCGCGAACAGATTCAGGAAACGTCGAAACGAATCAAGCGCCTCGGCGAATCGTCGCAGGAGATTGGCGAAATCGTCGAACTGATTTCCGACATTACCGAGCAGACCAACGTGCTGGCACTCAACGCGGCCATTCAGGCCGCGTCCGCGGGCGAAGCCGGACGCGGCTTCTCGGTGGTGGCGGAAGAGGTGCAGCGGCTGGCGGAACGTTCGGCCGATGCAACCAAGCAGATTGCGGCGATTGTGAAAACCATTCAATCAGATACCCACGACACGGTGGCGGCGATGGAGGTCTCGACCCAGGGTGTGGTCTAGGGCGCCAAGCTGTCCGATGCGGCAGGCCAGACGCTGGCCGAGATTGGCGACGTGTCGAAAACACTGGCCGGACTGATTGCCGACATTTCTTCGGCCACGCAGAGCCAGGCGGAATCGACTGCGCTGGTGGCGGAAACCATGCAGGACATCAAGACGATTTCGCTGCAGACCAGTAGCGGTACGCAGCAGACGGCGGACTCGATTGGCGGCATGAAACAGTTGGCACACGACCTCAAG
>DATMWS010000162.1:0-26038 GCA_035562135.1 Thiobacillus sp.
CCGGGCTGCGCCGCCAGCGCGCGGCGGCAGGCGAGCCGATCGACGGCGTCGTCCTCGACCAGCAGGACGCGCACGGTGACGTGGCTCATTGCGGCAGCTCGGAGAGCGTCCAGTAGGTGTCGATGGCGCGCACCGCTTCCACGAACTGCCGGTAGTCCACCGGCTTGCGGATGTAGCCGGCCACGCCAAGATCGAAGCTGGCCACCTTGTCCTGCTGCTCCTCGGAAGTGGTGAGCACCACCACCGGAATGCGCTTGAGTGCGGCATCGTGCTTGGCCACTTGCAGGAACTCGATGCCGCCCATCACCGGCATGTTGAGGTCGAGCAGGATGAGGCACGGCATGACCTGGCCCGGCTGGCGCAGGTAGGCCAGCGCCTCCTCGCCGTTCTCCACCCGCACCAGCGGATTGTTCACGTGCAATTCCTTCAGGGCGCGGCGCACGGTCATGGCGTCCACTTCGTCGTCTTCCACCAACATGATTGCCTTGCACGTTGTCTTCAATTGAGCTGCTCCTGCTGGGTTGTGCCGCTGCGCGGCAAGGTAAAAAAGAAGGTGCTGCCGGCGCCCGGCTGCGATTCGATCCACACGCGCCCGCCGTACATCTCGACGATTTTTTTCACCAGCGACAGGCCGACGCCGGTGCTCTCCACCCGGTCCTTGGGCGCGAGGGTCTGAAACAACTGGAAAATCCGCTTGAAGTGCCGCGTCTCGATGCCCTGACCATTGTCGCTGACGCTGAATTCCCACTCCTGATCGTGGCCCACGCAACCGACGCGGATCAGGCCTTCAGGCTTGTCCAGATACTTGATGGCGTTGGACAGCAGATTCTGGAACAACTGCAGGATGCGCGTGCGTTCGGCGCGAACCGTCGGCAGGTCGGGGGCGACCTCGACACGGATGTGCGGCGGCGGGGCGAGCATCGCCAGTGCTTCCTGGACGATCTCGTTCACATCCACCGCCACCACCGCCTCGCGCACGCGGCCGACGCGCGAGTATTGCAGGATGCCGTCGATCAGGCTGTCCATGCGCTGCGTCCGCTGGATCAGCAGTCGCAGGTGCTCCTTGCCGTCGGCATCGAGCTTTGCCGACTGGTCGGTGCTGATCCAGTCGGCGAGCGAGCCAATGGCGCGCAGCGGCGCCTTCAGGTCGTGGGAAACGACGTAGGCGAAATTCTTCAGCTCCTCGTTCGCGCTTTCCAGTTCGCGAATCAAGAGCGCCTGACGTTCCTCCGCCTGCTTGCGCAGGGTGATGTCGTGCACGATCCCGGTGAACATGCGCCGGTTGCCCACCCGCATTTCGCTCACCGCCAGCAGCATCGGAAACGTGGTGCCGTCCTTGCGCTGCGCCACCATCTCGCGGCCGAGGCCGATGATGCGTTTCTCGCCGGTGGCGAGATAGTGCGCGAGATAGCCGTCATGCTCCTCATGGTAGGGGGACGGCATGAGCCGGGAGACGTTCTTGCCCAGCACTTCGTCCCGCGCATAACCGAACAGGCGCTCGGCGGCGGGATTGAAGGAGTCGATGGTGCCGCGCTCGTCGATGGTGATGATGGCATCCACCGCCGTCTCCACGATGGCAGCGAGCCGCGCGCTCTGCTCGGTC
This sequence comes from Thiobacillus sp., assembly GCA_035562135.1. Taxonomy (GTDB): domain Bacteria; phylum Pseudomonadota; class Gammaproteobacteria; order Burkholderiales; family Thiobacillaceae; genus Thiobacillus. The sequence goes on from DATMWS010000162.1 coordinate 1,604, forward strand.
AGCGCCTCCTCGGCGCGCTTGCGGCGGGTGATGTCGTGCACCGTCGCCAGCACATAGCCGCCTTCCAGCGGGCTCAGGCTGACGTCCGCCGCGAACTCGCTGCCGTCCTTGCGCAGGCCGTACAGTTCAACCCCGCTGCCCATCACCCGGCTCCCCGGGTGCGCCGTATAGTCCTGGCGCTGAGTGACATGGGTGGCGCGAAAACGCGGTGGAATCAGGCTTTCAACCGACAGCGCGAGCAATTCGTCCCGCGTATAGCCGAACAGCGCTTCGGCTGGCGTGTTGGCCAGCACGATGCGTCCGGTCGAATCGATGATAAGCATGGCATCGGCTGCCGATTCCAGCAGCCACAACAGGCCTTTTTCTTCTAACCCTTTTATGTAAGTTCTCCCCCGGCGCTCCGGGCTGTCAAGAAGTACAGCCATAAGCTTAATTTATTCTATTAGGCAATATACATGCCGTCCTGGACGGACGCTATCATTGGCTTTGGCGCTAGCGTGGTACTTAATCAGGATTGTCTTTTCGGAAATTGATTCGTTGGTCGGTTACTGGCCAGACCGTGTAAAAAACCAGATTTCATGCGGGAAGCGGCTGGGTCAGGCTGGCCCGGCAGGCGCGTCTGGATGAGATGCTTCGACTGGCGGAATCGGCGTGGCGAGTATCTTGTCGATGCGCTTGCCGTCGAGGTCGACCACTTCCAGCCGCCAGTTTTCCCAGCTCATCACATCGCCGGTCTGCGGCAGCCGCCCGGACAGCCACATCACCAGCCCGCTCAGCGTGTGATAGCGGCCCTTGCCTTCTCCCGGCACGCTTTTCAGCTCCAGCCTGTCCTTGAGTTCGGGGATGGGAATCAGGCCATCGAGCAGCCAGGAACCGTCCTCGCGCTGCATCGCCCAGGCCTCTTCCAGCCTGCGCGGCTTGAATTCGCCGGTCACCGCCTCCAGCACGTCCTGCAGCGTGACCAGGCCGTTGATCTCGCCGTATTCGTCAATGATCAGCACCAGGTGGACGTCGGACGCGCGGAACTGTTCCAGCAAATCCAGTCCGCTGAGCCTTTCCGGCACGAACACGGCCGGCAGCAGCGCGTCGGTGAGGCTGGGCGACGCGCCGGCCAGCATCGCATTCAGCAGTTGCTTGGTGTTGAGGATGCCCAGCACCTCGTCGAGCCCGTCCTGGCAGACCGGAAAGCGAGAATGCCCGGAGTCGGCCACGCGCCGCAGGTTCTCTTCCAGCGGCAAGGTGATGTCGAGATAGACGATGCCGGTACGCGGCGTCATCAGCGATTCGACCGGGCGGTCGTCGAGGCGGAACACATTGCGCACCATCTCGCGTTCCTGTTGTTCGATCACGCCGGAATCCGAGCCTTCCTGCAGCAGGGCGTGGATTTCCTCCTCGATCACCCCCTGCTGGCTGGATTGCTGCTTGCCCAGCAGCCGCAGGATCGCATCGGTCGACATCGACAGCAGGCGCACGAAGGGGCGCGCCAGCCGCGCCAGCAGGTTCATCGGGCGCGCCACCCGACAGGCAATGCCCTCGGGGTTGAGCAGGCCGATGCGCTTGGGCACCAGTTCGCCAATCACGATCGTGGCATAGGTGATGATGATCACCACCAGCGCGGTCGACGCGATGCGGCTGGCTTCCGTTTCCATCCCGACCGACTGCAACCACAGCGACAGCGGCCCCGCCAGCGCGGCCTCGCCGACGATGCCGTTGAGAATGCCGATCGAGGTGATGCCGACCTGTACCGTCGACAGGAAACGCGTCGGGTCGTCGTGCAGTGTCACGGCCACCGCTGCCGAGGTGTCGCCCTGTTCGGCCAGCCGCGCCAGGCGCGCGCGCTTGGCCACCACCAGCGCGATTTCCGACATGGCGAACACGCCATTCAGCACGATGAGTGCGGCTAAAAGCAGGATTTCCATGGTGGGCTCAGCTGCGTATCCAGCCTGGCTGTCGAGTTGAACACGCTACAAGCATAAGCCAGCCAGCCCGACGCGTCCTGCGGGTGCATGCGGCTGCGGGCTACAGAGCGCGAGCCAAAGAGGGTAAATCAGCCTGGGAAGCCGGTGATGACCGATAGACCCACACCAGCATGAAGTTGTCGAAATAATTTACAGCTGCCGTTTGATCTGCTGACCCGGAGGCGCCCATAGCAATATCAAACAATTGATATTGGACACGTTCTTCCCTAATTGAACGCATTGGCGCCATGTATGTTTCTTAAATTGAAAAATCGGCTAACCTGATTCAAAGAGCAAAAATGCGGTTGAACTCCTTTGTTGTTAGACGAAATGCTGTGGCCAACAGGCAGCAGCATCCGCCCACCCAATCAAAAGGAGCGTTCCATGCAGTTCAAGACGTTTGCTTTAATCATTTGCTACTCGCTGGCCTCGATTTTTTTTACCGCATCCTATGGCCGGGCGGATGGCGATTGTCGCTACGATCCCAGGCCGGCCATTTCATTTGTAGAGATCCAATCACTTGATCTTCAGACGCAGCAACCGCTCACTGTGAAGGGCAAGTTGAATGTGCCAGTGAAAAGGCACAAGCAAGAAAAATGTTCTCTATCCAGGCACGGTCTTCCTGCGGTCGTCATTTTGCATGGATCCGCAGGCATCGATTCTCGTGGTGACTTCTATGCGCGTGCGCTGAATGCCGAGGGTATTGCCACACTTGAGATCGATATGTGGGAAGCGCGAGGGGTAGTAGGTCTCACCAATCGTCCTTCGCACCCGATATTGACCTATCCGGATGCTTTTGCTGCGCTGGCATTCTTGTCATCGTATCCCGGCATCGATCCAGGCCGAATCGGCGTGATGGGGTTTTCATGGGGTGGGGTTATCACCATGGCATCAGCCACGCAGATTTTCGCTACCCAGTTTGGTGGGGGGCTTCGGTTCAAGGCCCATGTTGCGCATTACCCTGTTTGTTATGCTTTCAATAACCCCTACATTCCTTATTCCGAATTTGGCGGCAATGCCTCCAACCCGCTCACAGGTGCGCCTATCCTGATTCAAATTGGAGATAACGATGACTATGACGAAGGCACTGCGCCTTGCATTGCATTGAAAGCTGCCCTGCCAGCAGGTGAGCAACGTTTAGTTGAAGTGGTGTCCTATGAGGGTGCTTACCACGCCTGGGACAGATTGCAGGTTCCTGTCATAGCCGAGGATCCCTTCGCGCACCGTGGCGCGGGCGGAACGGTAGAAATAAAACCCAGTGTCGACCAGGCATACCAATCAGAGGAAAAGGCCGTACGGTTCTTCTTGAAAAATCTCTAGTGGTAAGGGGGGGCGTAACGCTTTAATTTTTCGAGGATTACTGCTTGCCCATTTAGTCGGTCGCCGTTGTCGGCCAGCCGCAGCCGCCGCGTATCAAGCCTGGCTGTCGAGTTGAACACGCTACAAGCACATCAGCCAGCCAGCCCGGCGTGTCCTGCCAGGCGCCTGGAATGAGCGGGGCCATCATCCTGTTCAGGTCGGCCACATGAAAAAGGCGACGCCCAACGAGCGGCGTCGCCTTTCTCTGTCTTTTCTGCTGGAAATTACTGGATCGCCAGTTTCTTGGCCGAGGTGGTGGCCTTTTTCGGCAGGGTCAGTTCCAGCACGCCATCGTTGTACTTGGCCTGGGCCTTGGCTTCGTCCACATCGTGCGCCAGGGTGAAGCTGCGCGCCACCTTGCCGTAGTAGCGCTCGGAACGCAGGACTTTTTCGCCCTTTTTCTCTTCCTTTTCCATCTTCGATTCGGCGCTGATCGAAACCTGATTGCCCTCGATGCTGACCTGGATGTCTTCCTTCTTCACGCCGGGGATATCGGCGTGCACGGTATAGGCATTGTCATCCTCCTTCACGTCCATCTTGATCTGCATCTGGGGCTGGCCTTCGAGGAGAGCGGGGCGCACGAAAAAGCCCTTGAACAGGTCATCGAGGTCGCCGAACGGATCGTGACGGGTGAGATTGAAGGGATCGTAACGGGTGATATTGGCCATGAGTTTCTCCCATAAAACAGGTTTTTGAATACAGGCTTAAGTCGCTATGGCGACTATGTATTGAACTTAGTTCCGTATGCGGATAATTCAAGATGCGAACATTCCGTTATGCCGTCTATGCTTAACAAGCAGACGACGTCGTCCATTCCCCCCGTGCATATCCAGAGCCTCACTGCGGAGCAGTCTCTCGCCAGCCTTCATACTTCGGCCGTTGGCCTGACTGCGTCCGAGGCGCAGCGACGCCTGGCAGAGTTCGGCCCGAACCATGTCGAGGAGGTGGGGCGCGAGAGTTTGCTGCTCCGTTTCGCCCGTGAGTTCACCCACTTCTTCGCCATCATCCTGTGGCTGGGCGCGGCGCTGGCGTTTCTCGCCGAGTCTTTCGATCCCGGTCAGGGCATGGCGCGGCTGGGGGTCGCCATCCTCGGCGTCATCCTGATCAACGGCGTCTTTTCCTTCTGGCAGGAATACAAGGCCGAGCGTGCGGTCGCCGCGTTGCGCCAGCTGTTGCCGCAGCAGGTGATGGTGCTTCGCGACGGCGAGATCGTGGAGCTGCTCGCCAGCGAGTTGGTGCCCGGCGACATCGTACTGCTGGAAGAGGGCAACTTCGTCCCGGCCGACTGCCGGGTGATCGAGGCATTCGGCCTGCGCGTGAATACCGCGACGATCACCGGCGAATCGCTGCCCAAGGCGCGCAATGCCGACTCCTATCCCGAGGTGTCGCCGCTCTTCGCAAAAAACATCGTGCTGGCCGGCACGTCGGTGGTGTCGGGCCAGGCCCGCGCCGTTGTCTACGCCACCGGCATGCGCACCGAGTTCGGCAAGATCGCCCATCTGACGCAGACGGTAGGCGCAGTCACTTCGCCGCTGCAGCGCGAGATCGCCCGGCTTTCGCGCATCGTGGCCATGCTTGCCAGCGGCATCGGCGGCGTGTTCTTCCTCATCGGTCAGGCGCTCGGCCTGCCGCTCTGGGAGAACCTGCTGTTCACCATCGGCATCATCGTGGCCAACGTGCCGGAAGGCCTGCTGCCGACGGTGACGCTGTCGCTGGCCATGGCGACGCAGCGCATGGCGAAGCGCAATGCACTGGTGCGGCACCTGCCTGCGGTGGAGGCACTCGGCTCGACCACGGTGATCCTGTCCGACAAGACCGGCACACTGACGCAGAACCGCATGTCGGTGCGGCGTTTGTGGCTGGGTGGCGAATTCTTCAAGCCTGAGGACATCGCGGCGCAGCCGCGCCTGGCAGCGGATCACCGCGCGCTCTTCGTCAATGCCGCGCTCTGCCACAACCTGAAAGAAGTGAATAACCACGGCAACCACGAGTGGCTGGGCGACCCGATGGAAGTGGCGCTGGCCGCCATGGGCCGGCAGGCGGCCGGCACGCTCGATGGCTGCACGCGCCTCGACGAGATTCCCTTCGACACCGACCGCAAGCGCATGTCGGTACTGTGCGAGACGCCGCAGGGACGCTTGCTTTACTGCAAGGGGGCGCTGGAAACGGTGCTCGCGGTGTGCGACTCGGTGCAGTTGGAGAGCGGCGTCGTGCCGCTCGATACCGCCGCAAAAACCCGTCTGCTTGCCGCGCAAGACAAGATGGCCGAGGCCGGCCTGCGCGTGTTGGCCTTCGCCCACGGCGAGGCTGAAAACGGCCCGGTTGAAGGCGGCCTGCCCGCCGGAGAACACGGCCTGACCCTGTCCGGCCTGGTCGGGCTGGAAGACCCGCCGCGGCCCGAGGTACCCGATGCCATTGCGCGCTGCGCTGCGGCCGGTATCCGCGTGATCATGGTGACCGGCGACCATCCGCACACGGCGCAGGCCATCGCTCGCGAGATCGGCCTGCTGAAGACCGACCAGCCGGTCGTCATCACTGGCGAAGACCTGTTGCGCCTATCTCCGGCGCAGCTGCAGCTGGCACTGGATGCGCCGGAGATCCTCTTTGCCCGCGTTGCCGCCGTGCAGAAAATGCATATTGCCGAGGCGCTGCAGAAAAAAGGCGAAATCGTCGCCGTCACCGGCGACGGCGTCAACGACGCGCCGGCGCTGAAGGTCGCCGACATCGGCATCGCCATGGGCATTTCCGGCACCGACGTCGCCAAGGAGGCGGCCGACATGATCCTGCTCGACGACAACTTCGCCAGCATCGTCACCGCCATCGAGGAAGGGCGGGCGGTGTTCGACAACCTTCGCAAGTTCCTCACCTACATCCTCTCCTCCAACATTCCCGAACTGGTGCCCTACCTCGCCTTCGTGCTGTTCCGCATTCCGCTGCCACTCACCATCATCCAGATCCTGGCGGTCGACCTCGGCACCGACATGCTGCCGGCGCTGGCGCTCGGCGCCGAAAAACCCGACCCCGACGTCATGCGGCGCCCGCCGCGCGCGCGTAGCGAGCGATTGCTGTCGTGGAACCTGATCGCCCGCGCCTACCTGTTCCTCGGCGTGCTCGAAGCAGCGGCCGCGATGGCCGTATTCTTCTTTGTTCTCAACGCCGCCGGCTGGCAATACGGCGAGACCCTGGCGAGAACCGCGCCGCTTTACCTGCAGGCCACCACCGCCTGCCTGGCGACCATCGTGATGACGCAGGTGATGAACGTCTTCCTGTGCCGCCACCCGCTCAAGTCATCGCTTTCCTTCAGGCTATTCAGCAACCCCCTGATCCTGCTCGGCATCGCGGCGGAACTGGGCCTGCTGCTGTTCATTATCTACACCCCCGTCGGCAACTGGCTGTTCGGCACGGCGCCGGTCGGTGCGGAAGTCTGGCTGATTGCATTGGCCCTCGCGGGCTTCATGGGGATGATGGAGGAAGCGCGCAAGGCGTGGCTGCGACGGTCGCTCAGGTGATGCGCCCATGATGACCAGCGCGGTAGAAACTTCGTTTTGATCTGAAACCGAGTGTCAGGTTGAATCCGCACGACCTTAGCTGCCATCACTCTGGATTTGTCAGGGTGGATGAAAATATGAAATTTGACTCTATTTTTCTGGTGCTAAAAGCCTTGATGGTTACAGGTCAGGATTTTGGGCGCACACCGTTGAAAGATGCGGCTCACCGGGTCATATAATCACGAATACTGCGGGATTCACAAAGCCGATGTCCTTGCTGGGCGTGATGATATATATCACCCATCAGAAGTTCCAGCGCAGCCCGATTTGCAACGTCGAGTAGTCGCGGGAAAACGCGTTGATGGAGCGGTAGTCGTAGCGTGAGACGAAGCTCACGCGCCGGTTGAGGCACACCATCAGACCCAAGCCCGCGTTGAAGCCTAACTCGGTGTCGCCGTTCTCGTCCCGATACGCCCCCACCCCGATGTGCAGCGACGGCTTCGGGCAGAAGCGCGTTGAAGGCACGAATTCAAACTCCGGAGAAAGATGCGTCAAGCTGAAATCTCTGCCGGGACCTGCATTGTTAAAGTTGTCGTGTCCCAGATAGAGACCCAGCGAGGCGCGTCCGCCGAAAGCCGGAAGATTCCACGCCGACTTGATGCCGAAACTCGTGGAGGAGTCGGCAATCGAGTCAAATGCGCCATGGGGGAAAGTGACACCGCCGAAGGCGGCAACCGTATACCGTGTCTCGGCTTCGCAACTGCAGCCCTCGCCTTTTGGCGGCCTCGGACCTTCGCCCGGCGGGATCGGCCGTTTGCGTTGTCCGGGCAGCACGAACGAGGTCGACAGGTAGCGTGTGAATGCAATGCCGGTGCTTGAGGCTCCGCTGGTTTCTAGGTGCACGTAGTAGCCGCCCGGAATCGTCGCCGGGAACGGGAGACCATACACACCGTCGTTCGCGGCGCCGTCCATGGATAACCCGTTGTCGATGAGCGTCACTGGTATTTTCACGCCGTCGGGCCGACGCACGTAACCGGTGACCGTCGCGCCACGCACAGACTGGCGGTCCGCGATCCACACGCGTAGCGGCATCAGGTAGTCGCCGGTCGGACGCCTGGCGAGCTGGTTAGGCCCTATCTTTCCAGTGAGCGAAGTGAGCGCCGAGGCCACCGCGAAGAATTCCGCGGACGGTTTGTGCACTTCGACCACGTATGCCCAGCGGCCGGCGGCGGGCAGGCGGATGCGGTAGACGGAGTGTTTGGCATCCACGCGCAGCGTGATCGTGGGTGGCGTGGCGACGATCTCCGAGGTGAGTCCCCCGGGCGCGAACAGTTTGACCGTCGCGGCATTGTCCAGGTCAGAGTGGAACGCCACCGTCATCCAGTCGAGCGAGGGCTCGACGTCGAAGAAACCCACGCGCCACGGCTTGTCGTGAATCGGGATCGTGGTCGTCGGAAATCCTTCGGCGTAGAAGAAACGCTGCTCGCCGCGCACGTCCTCATCCACCGTCTTGTAGAAATCGGCGAGCCGGCTCAACAGGAAGAACGATCCGGAGCCCTCGTTGAGAGTGCGGAACTCGCCGCCGGTCACCGAAGCGATGTCCTGCAACAGCAGTTCGTCCGCATCTTGGCCCACGCCCACCGCGTCGACGCGGATATCGTCGGCGTCGAAGTCCGGGCGCAATGGCCCCCCAGGACCGGCTTGGGTCCAGAATGGTGGATAGTTTTCGAGCCCGTCCGTGAGCAGCACAATGTTAGGCACGTGGCCCGCCACGGCACCGGCGTCGAGCATGGTGCGCGCCTCGACGAGGCCCGCGCCCGGAGAGGTTTCCGGTCCCGTGAACCCCGGGGACGTGTCCGGCGCGATACCGTCGATGGCGGCGCGCGCGGCCGGGCGCTGGTCGGTGCCGCCTTCACCGGCGGTCACCATCGCGAACTTGGGCTCCGCGAGTTCATCCGGCTCGACGATGGTGCCGTTCTCGTCCTGGTCACGGCGCTGGAAGCTGATGACGCCGATCTTGTCAATCGGGTTGGACAGGTCGACGAAGAACTTCGCAGCCGCTTTCGCCGCGTCCATCTTCGCTGTGCTCGACAGTCCCGTGCGGCCGTCGTAGTTCATGCTGTTGGTCTGGTCGACCGCGAGCACGCGGTCGAAGGCATGCGTCTCATCGTCGGAGTAACACAGGCTCTGCGGCTCGGTGGCGCTCACCCCGGCTGGAGTAGTTAGCGATGCCGACAGATCGTAGCAGCCGTCCGCTTTGGGGCCTGGCGCGATGATGACCCAGGTCTCGCCGCCCACCTGCGTGGCCGGCGTCGGAATCTGCGCCGCCGTCAGCGGTGTACCCGCAACCGAGAGCGTGAGATTTCCGGGCGACATGTCGAGGCCGCCGCCGCCGAACAAGCGCACCAGCACGCGGCTGCCCGCGATCGAAGAGCCCGCAAACTTCGGCCGCGCCTGGGTCGGCTCGATGATGGTGAATGAATGCGGCGACAGATCGTTGGTCAGCATCAGGTCGTCGACAACCAGACGGCCCCTGGCTGAGCCGAACGACGGGCCGACATCGAGCCGCACCGCGACGATGTTGGTGAGATTGATACCGGCGCCGTTGTTGGCGAAATCCGTGGTGCGCAGTCGGATGGTTTCCATCTCGTTGTGCCAGCCGCCGCCGCGCTGATAAGGCTCCTCGATCCCGCCGCCATAAGCACCGATATTGATGCGGCTGACCACACCCCCGCCGTCGCGCAGGGTCACCGTGAAGGTGAGGTCACCGAGCACGGCAGTGGTGTTCGGATGCTGCGTACCCTGCGCGCCGCGGAAGGAGAGGAAACGAAAGTGCGTGAAATCATTGCCGCCGGCGGGTACCTGCCATTCGTAGAAATGATCCGCGTCGGTCCAATCGAACACAACACCGCGCGTCGAATCGGTCGAGCTGCCCTGAGTCGCGCCGTTGAACGGGTCCGCGGCATTCCACACGAAGTCCCCGTTGTTGTCATCGAGGCGGCCTTCGGTCAGGTTCTCCACGTCGAAGTTAACGGCAGCTCCCGAGCTGCTCACGCTGGTTGCCGTCTGCGTCTGGTCGTCGTCGATGATGAAATTGCCGACCGCTGCGCCATTGCGGTATTCGTTGGTGACGACAATGCACGGGTCGCCTGTGGGCACGCCGATCGGACGGAACGACTCGTATTGCCGCGTGAGGAAGTCGAGCGCGGGAATGTTGCCCTCGACATAGTGCTTGACCAGCGGCAGCAGATAGCCAAGCTGAATCAGGTGCGTGTTGGGGCGTCCGATGGCACATGGGCCGGTAAAGGCTTCGCCGGCGGCGGGCTCGTTGTGAAAATCTCCGTGACCCGCACCCTGCACGATGGTCGATTGCTTGTAGCCCGTGGCGCGATCCACGAGGTGAAACGTCTGGCACAGGTCGCAACCCGCCGAGCCGTTTACGTCGCTGTCGCCCGACGCCGTCCACAGGTGGTAGTTAGCATCGTGCGGATTGGCGACGTTGGTGCCGTTGAAGTCCGTCGGCAGCATGCTGCTGACCAGCCGGATATCCTGGCGAGCGTAGTGAACCGGCGTCACAGCGCCGTCGAATAGACTGTCGTAGGCGATCGCCACGCCTTCGGCGCCACGGCTGTGTCCGATCCAGACGATGTTGTGCGAGTCGACGAGCCCGACGAGCTGGCCGCCGGCGATGGCGCCCGCTTCCGCTTGATCGATGAACGCATCCGTGTGACCCAGCGTCGTGGTCGCCGCGAATTCCGGCCCAGGCTCGGTGTTGTTGTCGTGGCTCATCACGATGTAGCCGTAGGAGGCAAGGTGATTTCCGATGTGGTCGTACCAGCGGAAATCGTGCCCATTGCCGCGGCTGATGATGACCAGTGGTAGCCGACCCATGGCCGCAATGTTGGTGGGGAAATACAAATCTTCACCCAGCTTGGCGCCGGGAATGCCGAAACCCGCGGCGACGCCGGAGTCGAGGTTGTAGATCTGTTCGGTGACCGCGAAGGGACCCGGCGCGGTGGTGTCATGCACCATGTAAAGACCGGCTTCACCGCTCATGCCGTCGATGAAGTCGCCATCGCTCAAGCTCCCGTTCTGGTCGCAATCGAGCACGACGTCATAGGGCACGCCTAAGCCAGCACCGGCATTGGCGTTCAGCGTGGAGGCCGCCGCCACTTCGAAGGTGTTGGCCTGTATCGTCGCCCCGCTGAATGTTTGCGTAAGCGCACCGCCGGGTGTGACGTCGACGAGCGCGGGGTTTGTGGCCCAGTCACTCTTGTGATTGACCACGTAGATGTCGCAGGTGTGGCCGACGATCGCGGGAAAGCGCGTCGGGTCGATGGCGACCTTGACGGGCGCGTTAACGTTGATCGCGAGCACGTACTCGAAGAACGGGTACTGCGATAACGAGTTGCCAGCGAGTTCCGTTTTGGTGATCGCCGCGGCCGCCGCCAGTGGCAGCAGCAGACAAAGAGCAGCGAACTTGATACCCATGTCGATGAGATGCGACTTCATGTCGAAACTCCCTCTAGTGAATCTTTTTGGGCGGCGCCTTGGCCACTGGCAAGCGCCAGGATTCCGCAAGGTCTTTTTCCTGCGGCGAGAATTCCAAAACGAGATCCGCCGCGACCGTGCGAAGCAACGTCGCCAGATCCTTTGCGATTACCGGCGGGCGTTGAACGGCATTGATGCGCGCCTTCGGCAACGCATGCACGCCGATTTTCTCGGCGAGCGTACGTTCGGATTGGGCGATGCTCGGCGTGACGCGCTCCGGCAATTCGGGAGAGCCGAACCAGATCGGCGTGCTGGCGAGATCGATATTGCCCGGCACGATGCCGATGACGCGGCCCGAACGATGTCCGTGGTTGAGCCGCTGGACCGGAACATTGCCCGCGTAGAGCACCGGTTCAAGTGTGTCGCGCGGCACGACGTATGCCGGGTCGACCTCGAGGACGACGAGGACCCCCGTCGAGACCATGATGGGCTCCTTGGTCCAGGTGTATGGGAACGGCGTTTCGAGTGTGAAGCGGCGTGCGGCGAGAATGCCTTTGATCGCTGCGGGCGTTGCTGGAAGCGCGACCTCGGCGTCACGGCTAACCACTTGGCCTGCACCAAAAGCCGGTATGCCAAGCAGAAGAAGTATGGCGAGAGTGGCGGTCTGAATTTGCTTCATGCTGTACTCCTAGTACTTGGGCCTGTGCCACTGAGCTGTTGCCACCCTATTCCATCACTGCAACTAGCGATGAATGACAACAAAGAACCTCAGGTGCGAGCATCCGTACTTGTACGTTAATCGGCCTGTTGAGTGGCCACCGATACTAATTCACTCCAGTGAGTTATCTGTGATGGAGTGTGACCCTGTCAGGTACAACGCATTAGTTTGAATCACCTTCTCCGTGGTTGTAGTCCGCAACGGTCGACGGCAACAGTCGTCGTTCGGTTGCTCTTCCCCTGATGCTTTTTGAGCAGCGCGACGAGGTGCTCCCCGACTGCGCTGCCATCCCGCGCTCCATTCAATCGGAACAACGGGCTACTCTAGCCAAACTGGGCGCGAATCACCCGTCTCATTAGGCAAAAGCACCCTTAACATAGGTCAAGAATTTGAAGGCGCATATACAACTTTAGTTGTAGGCGATGCCCGCTAGACACTTTGTCCGAGGCTCCGCAGCCAGCCATGAGTTATCTTTGGAGTACCGTAAGCACGAACGGTATTGTGGAAAAATGCCCGGGAGCTTGAGGGGGTGACCGTTTTCGGCTGCTGAACGGACGTTCGAGCAGCGAGCGACTAATGACCGAAACGGCTCGTGTCCTGCCGCAGAGGAAACCAGAAAGCTGCCGTTCGGTGCGATTTTCTGGCCTATGTTCGGTAACGATTCCATAGCGGAAGTGGTTGGCTAAATCTCCAGCGGCAGCTTTGGCCGATCAACAGAAGTACGCGCTGATTCCACGGCCGACCGCTTACTGACCTACATCAGCCGCCCAATAACGAATTTCCCCCGCCCCGCCAGTGACGGCTGTTGGCCGGTCGGAGACCGTCAGAACCTGGCGGTGACAGTCAAGCGATAGTCTCCTTTCGCGTGTGCGCTGACGCTCATCGTCGTACCAGGTTGACTATTGATGGATCAAGGTAATCTACGATTAGAGATGTCGACCTGATCGACACATCCAATCTCTTGGAGGTGCATTGTGGGCAAGCACATTCTCTTGATTCAGGGCCATCCGGATGCAAGCCAACGCCATTTGTGCCACGCGCTGGGGGATGCCTATGCCCAGGGTGCAACCGCAGCGGGCCACGAGATCCAACGCGTCGACGTGGCGACGCTTGATTTCCCGCTATTGCGCAGCCAGCACGAATGGGATCAGGGCGAGTTGCCGCATGGTTTGGCTGCTGCACAGGATGCGATCAAGTGGGCTGAGCACCTGGTGCTTTTCTTTCCGCTTTGGCTGGGCGACATGCCCGCGCTGCTTAAAGGCTTTCTTGAGCAAGTGGCACGTCCCGGTTTCGCTTTCTCGCGGGAGGCCAAGAATCCGCTGGCGGCAAAGGGCCTTACCGGACGGTCGGCGCGCGTGGTCGTCACCATGGGGATGCCGGCGACGGTTTATCGCTGGTATTTTCGCGCGCACAGCATCAAGTCGCTCGAACGCAATATTCTCGGCTTTGTGGGGATTGCGCCGGTGCACGAAACCTTGATCGGCATGGTTGCGAACATGGAACCCGAGCCTGCCAGGAAGTGGCTGGCCAAGCTGGAAAAGCTCGGCGAGCGCGGCGACTGAACCAGGAGGCCGAAATCGGCAATCAATGCCCGCGCATCGATGTCGGCCGATGTTGCAAAGCATGGGAGATCGCGCCAGGCGTGAAGTCCGCAGCGGGCGGCTTCAATCGTCTGAGTCGAAGCGCAGCCGGCAGTAGGTCTCGCGGGTCAGCGCCACGAACAGGACCGCGCCCACGGCGCTGATCGCCAGCCACAGGAAGGCGGCGTGGTAGGCGGCGGCGTCGTAGATGCGGGCGCCTTCGATCATGGCGCCCTGCCAGTTGCGGTCGAGGATCCAGCCCATGGCACTTTGCTGGATGGCGGCGAAGCCGAGCACGGCCATGTTGACGACGCCGCCGACGGTGCCGGCGGCGCCCGGGTGGTTGACCTCGCGCGAGAAGGCGAAGCCGATGATGAGTCCGCCGGCCGAAAAACCAATCGTGGCGAACAGCAGGTAAAGCGCGGTGGCCGACAGGTCGTCGATGAGCAGGAATGTCAGCCAGCCGAGGGCGTGGACGAGCGTTGCGCCCAGGTAGGGCAGCTTGCGCCGGCCGATGCGGTCGGACAGGGCACCCAGCAGCGGGCCGCCGACGGCGAAGCCGAGCAGCATGGTGGTGGTGAAAGCGGCGGCATGGCTGCGTTCCAGGCCGTGAACCTGGACCAGGTAGGGCACGCCCCAGAGGCCGGCGAAGGTCAGCACCGGCGCGGCGATCAGGCCGCCGGCAAAAAACAGCAGCCAGGTATCGCGCTCGGAGATCACCAGTTTCAAACTGCGCCGCGGCGACATGGCAGTGGTGTTGAGCGCCTCCGGATGGGCATGGCTGGCATAGCCGCGTTCGCTGGGGTCATCGCGCACCCACCACCAGACGACGATCGCGAGCACCAGTGTGACGCCCGCGCTGGCCAGCATGGCGGTGCGCCAGCCGACGCTGGCCACCGCCTCGGACAGCGGCACGCCGGCCAGCACGCCGCCGAGATTGCCGATCAGGAGGGAGACGCCGGTCACCGTGGCGAAGCGGTTGGCGGGAAACCAGTGGCCGGCGAGCTTCATGCAGGCAACGAAGGCGACGGCGACCGAGGCGCCGATCAGGCCGCGGCCGAGACCAGCCATCCACAGGCTGTCCGCCTGGGCAAACAGGACGATGCCGACGGCCGCGACCACGGCCGCCGCCGTGGCCACGCGGCGCGGGCCGACGGCATCGGCGAGCAGGCCGCTGGGAATCTGCATGGCGGCGTAGGTGTAGAAGTAGAGGGCGGAGAGATTGCCGAGCATGGTGGCGGCGATGCTGAAGTCGCGCATCAGTTCGTCGACCATCACCGCCGGGGCGACGCGCTGGAAGTAGCCGACGAAATAGAGGCTGGCAAGCAGGCCCCAGGTCAGCCAGGCGAGCGATACCGGCGGCAGGCGCGGCGTGCTGTCGGATGGGTGCTGGCTAGCCAATGCCGGCCTCGCTGGGCGTTAAAGACGTCATGCTCGTTTTGATTCCAGGATGGATGCGGCTGTACATGAAGCTATGCAAACCCCGCCAATCATACGGGCAGAGTGGATGCATTCGAACGATTGCCTTGGGCCGGAACAGGCTTGCCGGTTTCGGCCTGAGTTTTTTGCACCTGACCCTGCGCACCAATTTGCAGCACAGCATCCCGCCCATGCACTGCGGCTGAGCGCATCGCCGGCATCGCGCCGACCCAAATCCCGCCAAGCCCTTGAATTCAATGCGTTGCCGCGCCCTGGCACAGACCCTGCTGACAGACCTGGACGAGGAGCCATCATGTCTGTTGTTTCATCTGTCTGTTGTTACTGCGGTACCGGCTGCGGGGTATTGATCGAAACCGATGCCGGGAAAATGACCGGCGTGCGGGGCGACCCCATGCATCCAGCCAATCACGGCAAGCTCTGCACCAAGGGCACCACGCTGCATCTGACCGCGCAGGCGGGCGGGCGGGCGCTGGTTCCGGAGCTGCGTGTGTCGCGCGACGAAGCGCGCCAGCGCGTGAGCTGGGACGCCGCGCTGGATCACGCCGCCGAACGCTTTGCCGCCATCATCCGCGAGCATGGCCCGGATGCCGTGGGCATCTATATTTCCGGCCAGTTGCTGACCGAGGATTACTACGTCTTCAACAAGCTGGCCAAGGGGCTGATCGGCACCAACAACATCGACACCAACTCGCGCCTGTGCATGTCGAGCGCGGTGGCGGGCTACAAGGCGACATTGGGTGCCGATGCGCCGCCCGGCTGCTACGACGACATCGACCACGCGGGGGTGATTTTCATCGCCGGGTCGAACACGGCATATGCCCATCCGATTCTGTTCCGCCGCATCGAAGAAGCGCGCAAGCGCAATCCCGACCTCAAGCTGATCGTGGTCGATCCGCGCCGCACCGACACCGCGCAGGAGGCCGATCTGCACCTGTCCATCCTGCCGGGGACGGATGTGGCGCTGTTTCACGCCATGCTGAACGTGATGCTGTGGGAGGAACTGATCTCCCGCGACTACATCTTCGCCCACACCGAAGGCTGGGAAAAACTCAGGGAAACCGTGCGCGAATACACGCCGGAAAAAGTCGCGACCATTTGCGGCGTGGCGGCGGCGGACATCGTGCAGGCCGCGCGCTGGTTTGCCCAAGGCCCGACGCTGTCGCTGTACTGCCAGGGACTGAACCAGTCGAGCTGTGGCGTCGACAAGAATGCCGCGCTCATCAACCTGCATCTGGCGACCGGCCAGATCGGCAAGCCGGGCGCCGCGCCGCTGTCGCTGACCGGCCAGCCCAATGCCATGGGCGGACGCGAAGTCGGCGGCATGGCGAATCTGCTGTCCGCCCACCGCGACCTGGCCAATCCCGAACACCGCGCCGAAGTGGCGCGGCTGTGGGGGGTGGATTCGGTGCCGGAACAGCCCGGCAAGACCGCCGTGGAAATGTTCGAGGCCGTGCGCCGGGGCGAGATCAAGGCGCTGTGGATCGCCTGCACCAATCCCGCGCAGTCGATGCCGAATCAGGCCTTGATCCATGAAGCCCTGCAGGCGGCGGAATTCGTGGTGGTGCAGGAAGCCTTCGTCGACACCGAAACGGTGCAGTACGCCGACCTGCTGCTGCCCGCCGCCACCTGGGGCGAGTGCGAGGGGACGGTCACCAACTCCGAGCGACGCATCACGAAAGTGCGGGTGGCGGTGCCCCCGCCGGGTGAGGCGCGTCCGGACTGCCAGACCGTGGTGGAGTTTGCCTGGCGGCTGGGAGACCGGCTGGGGCGCGATGGCCGGAAACTCTTCCCCTACACCTGCCCCGAAGACGTCTTCAATGAACACCGCGAGACCACCCGCGGGCGCGACCTGGACATCACGGGGCTCAGCTACGCCCTGCTGGATGCAGGGCCGCAGCAATGGCCGTTTCCCGCAGGCGCAGCGCTCGGCAAGCCGCGTCTGTACGAGGACGGCGTGTTTCCGACCGATAGCGGACGCGCGCGCTTTTACGACGCACCTTACCGGCCGGTGGCCGAGCCCATCGATGCGCGCTATCCCCTGCATCTGAATACCGGCCGGCTGCGCGACCAGTGGCATGGCATGAGCCGTACCGGGCTGGTGGCGCGGCTGTATTCCCATGTCGAAGAGCCCCTGCTGTCGATGAATAGCCAGGACATGGAACGCCGCCAGCTGCACGATGGGGATCTGGTGCGGGTCAAAAGCCGCCGCGGCAGTCTCGTCATCAAGGTGCAGGCGAGCGCGGAATTGCGTGGCGGCCAGGTGTTCATCCCGATGCATTGGGGCGGCCGTTTCATGGCCGGGCTGGGGGTGAATGCCCTGACGCTCGACGCCTTCGATCCGGTTTCCAGACAACCCGAACTCAAGCATGCCGCGGTGCAGGTGGAAAAGGCCGTCCTTCCCTATCGGCGGGCGATCATGCTGCGGGGCGATGGTGCCACCTTGCTGCGGCTCGCGCAGCCCTTTCTCGGGCGTTTCGATTACGCCACTGTCGGCCTCACCGGGCGCGACAACACCGTGCTGGTTTTTCAGGCGGCAAGCGTGGGCCCGCTGCCCGAATCGCTGGTGCAGGAGATGGACGCTGCGTTCGGGCTGGACGACCCGCTGCTGACCATGAACTATCAGGACGCCCGCCGCGGGATCTGGAAAAAGGTGCGGGTGGAAGACGGGGTGATCACCGGCGCCCGGCTCTCCGGTGAAACCGTGGCGCAAGACTGGCTCAAGGATCTGATTGCCGAAGGCGCTTCGGCCATGGAGGTGCGAAGCTGGTTGCTGGCGCCGGTTGCGCTGCCGCCGGCAGGCAAGACCGGGCGTGGACACATCGTGTGCAACTGTCTCAACGTGGCCGAGCACGACATCGTCGCCGCCATTGCCGCGGGCGCCGATCTGGCTGCGCTGCAGGCCACGCTGAAATGCGGCACCGAATGCGGCTCGTGCGTGCCGGAACTGAAGCGGCTGATCGCCAGCAATCGGGTGGCGGCATGATGATTCAGCCCCTTCTTCGTCATTGCGAGCACAGCGAAGCAATCCAGTCCCTTGGTTTGCCGCGTAATTCTGGATCGCCGCGTCGCTACGCTTCTCGCGATGACGGCTTTTGCAGAGGTTATCTGGGTTTCTCTTCGCGTCATTTCGCGTCCTTCGCGGACAAAAAAACATGAGCTACGCCACCCTCATCCGCCAGATCGAATCCGGCGAAGGCCTGGGCTACGTCGAGGCGCGCGCGCTGGGTGCAGCGCTGCTCGATGGCGGCGTGCCGGAACTGGAAACGGCGGCCTTCCTGGTCGCCTTCAACCAGCACGATCCGGGACTGGATGCCTGGCTCGGCCTGCACGCGGCGCTGGCCGAGCGGCTGCCGGATTTCGTCGCGCCGACCGGCCCCTTTCGTACCGTGGTGCTGCCGACCTATCACGGGGTGCGCGCGCATCCGCATCTCACCCCGTTGCTGGCGCTGCTGCTGAAGAGCTTCGGCATTCCGGTGCTGATCCATGGCGTGCTCGAAGGCGGCGGCGGCACGGCGGCGGCCTATGTGCTGCGCGAGCTCGGCATCATGCCGTGCAGCACCACGGCGCAGGTCAATTCGGCTTTGCTGGATGAGGGCATCGCCTTCGCCCCGGTGGCGTTGCTGAGTCCCGGCCTGGCCGCGCTGCTGGCCTTGCGCGCGCGGCTGGGGGTCGATGGCTGGGTGACGCGGCTGGCGATGCTGGCCGATGTGCTGGGCGAGCATTCGGTGCGGGTGACGCCGGTGGCATCGGGCGCAGAGATTGCGCCGACGCGCGAAGTGCTGGAGGCCCTGGGCGGACACGCGCTGCTGCTGCAGGGCTGTGAGGGCGAGGCGTTTGCCGACCCGCTGCAGCGGCCGGAGATGGTGCTGATGCAGGACGGACAGGGGCAGCCGGTATACGAGGCGCAATCGACTGCATCCGTTCTGGCGAATCTGCCGGAGACGGACGCGCGCGCAACCGGCGCGTGGATAGCCCAGGTCATGCGCGATCAGCTGCCGTTGCCGCTGCCGATCCGCAATCAGCTGGCGGTGTGTCTGTTTGCGGCCGGCTATACCGAAGACCTCAACCAGGCGCGGGCTATTACGGCGATCAACGGATTCGGCCGGGCGGCAGCGTAGGTTTCGGTGCACGCCGCGCGATCCGGCACTGCGATGGTGCGTAAACAACCGGATCGTTCCAGAGGGAAACTTTTAAACCCTGTAAAAACAAGGCCGTTGCGCAGCCCTGACAGCCTGGCATAACGCTTGCTAGGTAAGCATTATGTGAGGGCGCAACAGCGCCCAAAGTGGAAAGCAGACCGAATGCAACGGCGTATCTCGGTCATCACTTATGAGTCATTTGTTTGGAGTGGTGATATGGATATGAGTACGCCCATGGGACATGGTCCCAAGATGAAACTGGTCATGGTGGGCAACGGCATGGCCGGCGTGCGCACGCTGGAAGAACTGCTGAAGCTGGCGCCCGACCTCTACGACATCACGGTGTTCGGCGCCGAGCCGCATCCCAACTACAACCGCATTCTCTTGTCGCCGGTGCTGGCCGGCGAGCAGACGGTCGACGACATCGTGCTGAACCCGCTCGACTGGTACAGCGACAACAACATCACCCTGCACCTGGGCAAGAAGGTGGTCAAGATCGACCGCAGCGCGCGCGCGGTCGAAGCCGAGGACGGCACCCGCGCCGAATACGACCGCCTGCTGCTCGCCACCGGCTCCAATCCCTTCATCCTGCCGGTGCCGGGCGCCGATCTCGAAGGCGTCATCAGCTTCCGCGATATTGCCGACGTCGACGCGATGATCCATGCCTCTACCCAGTACCGGCACGCGGTCGTCATCGGTGGCGGCCTGCTCGGGCTGGAGGCCGCCAATGGCCTGATGAAGCGCGGCATGGACGTGACCGTGGTGCACATCGCCCCTTGGCTGATGGAGCGCCAGCTCGACGAGCCCGCCGCGCGCCTGCTGCAGAAGAGCCTGGAAGAGAAGGGCATGAAGTTTTTGCTGCAGAAGCAGACCGCAGAACTGGTGAAGGGCGAGTCCGGAAGGGTCGCCGCGATCAAGTTCAAGGATGGCGACTCCGCCCCCGCCGATCTGGTGGTGATGGCGGTCGGCATCCGCCCCAACACCGAACTCGCCGAAGCGTCCGGCCTGCACTGCAACCGCGGCATCGTGGTCAATGACACGATGCAGACCTTCGACCCGCGCATCTATTCGATTGGTGAGTGCGCCGCGCATCGCGGCATCGCCTACGGCCTGGTCGCACCCTTGTTCGAGCAGGCCAAGGTGTGCGCCAACCACCTGGCGCATTACGGCATCGGCCGCTACCAGGGCTCGATCACCTCGACCAAGCTCAAGGTCACCGGCATCGACCTCTTTTCCGCCGGCGACTTCATCGGCGGCGAGGGCACCGAAGCGATCCTCTATTCCGATCCCATCGGCGGCGTCTACAAGAAGCTCGTCATCAAGGACAACAAGCTGGTCGGCGGCGTAATGTACGGCGACACCGTCGACGGCGCCTGGTATTTCTCGCTGCTGCGTGACGGCAAGAACATCGACGAGCTGCGCGACCACCTGATGTTCGGCCAGGACCACTGCGGCAACCTCGGACACCAGGGCATCAACAAGGCCGCCAGCATGACCGACGACATGGAGGTGTGCGGCTGCAACGGCGTGTGCAAGGGCGACATCGTCAAGGCGATCCGCGAGAAGGGCCTGTTCACGCTGGAGGACGTGCGCAAGCACACCAAGGCGTCGAGTTCGTGCGGCTCCTGCACCGGGCTGGTCGAGCAGATCCTGGCGGTCACCGCGGGCGGCGATTATTCGGCCACGCCGAAGACCAAGTCGGTCTGCGGCTGCACCGACCACCCCCACGAGGAGGTGCGCGCAGCGATCAAACAAAACAAGCTGCTGACGATTCCGCAGGTGATGGAGTTCATGGAATGGCGCACCCCCAACGGCTGCGCCAGCTGCCGCCCGGCGCTCAACTATTACCTGATTTCCACCTGGCCGGGCGAGGCCGAGGACGATCCGCAGTCGCGCTTCATCAACGAGCGCGCCCACGCCAACATCCAGAAGGACGGCACCTATTCGGTGATCCCGCGCATGTGGGGCGGCAACACGACGCCGTCCGAGCTGCGCCGCATCGCCGACGTCGTCGACAAGTACAGCATCCCGGCGGTGCATGTCACCGGCGGCCAGCGCATCGATCTGCTGGGCGTGAAGAAGGAAGACCTGCCGAAGGTGTGGGCCGACCTCGACATGCCTTCGGGTCACGCCTACGGCAAGGCACTGCGCACGGTGAAGACCTGCGTCGGCTCGGAATGGTGCCGCTTCGGCACCCAGAACTCGACGCAAATGGGTATCGATCTGGAGAAGACCTTTTTCAAGATGTGGGCGCCGCACAAGGTCAAGCTTGCGGTCTCCGGCTGCCCGCGCAACTGCGCCGAAGTCGCGATCAAGGACGTCGGCATCATCGGCGTCGATTCCGGCTGGGAAATTTACGTCGCCGGCAACGGCGGCATCAAGACCGAGGTCGCGCAGTTCCTGGTCAAGGTGAAAACCCCCGATGAGGTGATCGAATACTCCGGCGCTTTCCTGCAGCTGTACCGCGAGGAAGCGCGCTACCTCGACCGCACCGTGCACTACGTCGCGCGCGTCGGCCTCGATTACGTGAAAAAGAAAATCCTCGATGACGCCGACAACCGGCGCGCGCTGTACGAGCGCCTGCTGTTCGCGCTGTCGGTCGAACGCGACCCGTGGCTCGAGCGCGCCAAGGAAGGCAAGCTGAAGCATGAATTCGAAACCGTCGCCGCATAAAGGAAGACACATGAACCAATGGACCAACATCCTGGATGTGAACGACATCCCCAAACTCGGCGCCCGCGTGGTGCGCCATGGCAGCCTCGACATCGCCGTGTTCCGCACCGCGGACGACGAAATCTTTGCGCTGGAAGACCGCTGCCCGCACAAGGGCGGGCCGTTGTCGCAGGGCATCGTGCACGGAAAAAAAGTCGCCTGCCCGATGCACAACTGGAACATCGAGCTCGATTCCGGCTGCGCGGTGGCGCCCGACCATGGCTGCGCACGCGAGTTTCCGGTCAAGGTCGAAGACGGCCGCGTGTGGCTGGATTTCGCCGCAGTCGAGCCTGCCGCCGTCGAGCCCGCCGCTGCCTGAGCCGATGAACCGCCCCGCATATGGCGGGGAATAAAGGGGCAGGGCGCACGACGGCCTGCTTCCACACTACGCAACACCCGGATGGAGATTTTCATGACGCGTGATTTCTGGAAAGCGGGGCATCCCCCCACTTTGCTTTCAGCTTTTCTGTATTTCGACATCGCCTTCATGGTGTGGGTCATGCTGGGGCCGCTTGGCGTGCAGATTGCCGCCTCGCTCGGCCTCAGCGCTGCGCAAAAGGGAATGATGGTGGCCACCCCGGTGCTGGCGGGCGCGCTGCTGCGCATCGTCATGGGCATCCTGGTCGATCATCTCAAACCGAAAAAAGCGGGACTGATCGGCCAGGTGGTGGTGATGGCTGCGCTGGCCTGGGCCTGGCTGTTCGGCATCCACAGCTACCGCGAAATCCTCATCCTGGGCGTGGCGCTGGGTTTTGCCGGGGCGGCCTTTGCCGTGGCGCTGCCGCTGGCGTCACGCTGGTATCCGCCGCAGCATCAGGGCACCGCATTGGGCATCGCCGGCGCCGGCAATTCCGGCACCGTGCTGGCGGCGCTGTTCGCGCCGGGACTGGCGGTGGCCTACGGCTGGAGCAATGTGTTCGGGCTGGCGCTGATCCCGCTGGGCCTGGCTTTCCTGGTGTACCTGGTCTTTGCAAAGGATGCCCCCGACTGTCCGCAGCCCAAATCCCTGCACCAGTACATGAACGTGCTCAAAGACAAAGATGCGTGGTGGTTCATGTTCTTCTACTTCGTCACCTTCGGTGGTTTTGTCGGGCTCGCATCCAGCCTCACCATCTACTTCAACGACCAGTACGGCATGGCGCCGGTGCAGGCGGGCTACTTCACCGCCGCCTGCGTGTTCGCCGGCTCGCTGGTGCGCCCCATGGGCGGCATGCTGGCCGACCGCATCGGCGGCATCCGCACCCTGCTCGCCATGTACCTGCTGGCCGGCATCTTCCTCATCATCGTCAGCTTCGGTACGCCCAGCGCAGGCTTGGCGCTCGCCGGGTTCATGCTGGCGATGGGCAGCCTGGGCGTGGGCAACGGCGCGGTGTTCCAGTTGGTGCCGCAGCGCTTCCGCAAGGAGATTGGCGTGATGACCGGGCTGGTCGGCATGGCGGGCGGCGTGGGCGGCTTTTATCTGGCCGCCAGCCTGGGGGTTATCAAAGGGCAGACGGGCGACTATCAGCTGGGTCTGCTGATCTTTGCCGGACTGTGCTTTGTCGCGCTTGTCGGGCTCTCGAAGGTGAAGACCCGCTGGCGCACCACCTGGGGTGCAGTGGCGGTTTCAGGCGCACGGGTTTAGACAGGATTTGGGGGGAAGTGCAGCCCGGCTGCGCCACTATAATCTCCTGACCCCTTGCCCCTTGCCCGACCATGCCCCTGACCCTCGAATTCGGCTACGCCACCGCAACCGGGCCGCGCGAGCGTAACGAAGATTACGGTGGCTTCGCCGAGCCGGATGCGCGGCTGGCGGCAACCAAGGGGATGCTCGCCGTGGTGGCCGATGGCGTGTCCGGCGGGGCGCATGGCCGCGAGGCGGCCGAGTCTTCGGTGCGCAACCTGCTGGCCGATTACTATTCCACGCCCGACACCTGGGAAATTCCGCGTGCACTGGGAACGGTGCTGGGCGCCATCAATCGCTGGCTGCATGGGCAGACCGCCTCGCGCGTCGATGCGGGCGGCATGGCGACCACGCTGACCGCGCTGGTGCTGCGCGGCCGCCGCTATCACTATGCCCACGTCGGCGACAGCCGCCTGTATCGCCTGCGCGGCGAAACGCTCGATGCGTTGACCACTGACCACGTGTGGGAAACACCCGGCATGTCGCATGTGCTGAAACGCGCGCTGGGACTCGACACCCATGTGTTGCCGGACTTCGGCGAAGGCGAACTCGCGCCAGGCGACATTTTTCTGCTGGTATGCGACGGCGTGTGGGAGCCGCTCGGCCAGCTGGAGCTGCATCGTCTATTGAAGCTGTACGATGCACCGCAGCGTGCCGCCGATGCCCTGGTGGCGGCGGCCCACGCACGCGGCGGGCAGGATAATGCCAGCGCCCTGGTGGCGCGTGTCGTCGCCGTCGGCGAGGCCGACGCCCCGCTCACCGAGGCCCACGACCTGCCGCTGCCGGGCAAGCTCCAGCCCGGCGCGCGGCTCGACGACTTCATCGTCGAGGCCGAACTCCACAGCAGCCGCGATTCCCTGATTTATCGTGCGCGCCATGCCGAAACC
>DATMWS010000163.1:0-9012 GCA_035562135.1 Thiobacillus sp.
CATCCAGCATTCGAGCAGCACGCGGTCGTCGTCGACCGTGCACAACTCGCCGGCTGGCGCGGCGAGTTGTGCGTCGCCGGGCAGTGGGCCGTAGGCGCGCGGATCCTGCCTCCATCTTGAAAAATCGCGGTGCGGCGGGGCGCCGTAGCCGGCTTCGAGCGCGCGCCAGATGTCGATGAATGCCTGGTAGTCGGCCCGGTAATCCGGGTTGCGGCGGAGGAACTCCCACGCCCACTGGTCGCGCGTCAACGTCGCACAGTGGGCATAGGCTTCCTGCTGGTCGTCCATGTCAGATCGGCAGAAAAACCATGCTGGCGGCGTTGACCACGCCGAAACGGATCGCGCGGTTGCTTTTGTCTTCGATGATTTTGGCCAGCGTGTCCTGGATGCCGATGAGCTTGCCGTACTCGCGCTCGAAGCTGAGGTTGGCCACGTCGTTGCCGTCGACACTGTTGGAGAGCAGCAGGGGCTCGCCGCGCAGGCTTTTTGCGCTGGAGAGTTTCCACACCACGGCCTCGGTATTGCGCGCGGCGTTGTAGAGCTTCTGGGCATCCACCTCAGTCAGCCGGTAAAACTCGGTCTGATGATTGAACGCCGCCATGTGCATGACCAGCAGCCCGGTCATCAGCGCTTTCACCCGGTCGCCCGCGTATTCCTCGCGCCAGACGTCGTGCAGCGTGGTTTCCCAGCTGAGGTCTTTTTGCGGCGACAGATGCCAGTGGGGCAGCGCCTTGAACAGGGCCGCGGTCGCCTCGTCGGCGCTGGCAAAACCGGATTTGCGCCACTCGTTGGGATTGCGGCGATAGAGCTTGAGCGTCAGCGTTTTGAGGCTATCGATGACGGCCTGCTGATGGATTTCCACCACCGTGTCGACATCACCCTTGGCCAGATCCCTGACACTGAAACTGCGCACGCTATTGCTGCCGTCGCGACGCTGAATGGGCTGTCCGGCGCAGGCGGCGAGCAGGGTGGCGGTCAACAGGCAGGCGAGCAGGGCAGGGGCGCGGTTCACGAAGAACAGCTTATCTCAATCTGCCTTGCCCAGTCAGGGGGCTCGGCGGCATAGGCTTCGTTTTCCGGCTGTTCGTCGAAGGGGCGCGCGAGCAGCGCGTGCAGGCGATTGACCTCGCTGTAATCGCGCTCGTCCGCTGCGCGGCGGATGGCGATTTCGGCCAGATGGTTGCGCAGGATGTATTTGGGATTGACCGCGCGCATCGATGCGCCGCGCTCGGCGTCGAGCGCGCCCTGCTGGCGCAATGCGGCGGCGTAGCGCGCCGCCCAGGCATCGAAGGCCGCGCGGTCGAGGAAGAGGTCGCGCAGCAGCGCGTTGTGCGAGGGGGTAACGGCGTCGCCGTTGGGTACCCGTCGGCCTCCCCCTTGCGGGGAGAAGGCTTCAGGGCGGCTGTCGAAGTCGCACAGGCGGCGCAGGAAGATCGTGTAGTCGACATGGTTCTGCGCCAGCAGCTGCAGCGCGTCCATGACGAGGGACGCCGTCTCGCCGCCCGGCGGCAGGCCGAACTTGGCGGCCATGCGTTCGAGATAGGCGCGGCCGAACACCTGCGGATACTCGCTGATCGCGCTGGATGCGGCTTCCACCGACATCAACGGCACCAGCGCCTGCGCCAGCTTGGTGATGTTCCACGCTGCCACGTCGGGCTGCTGGTCGAAGGCGTAGCGCCCGCCGGAGTCGGAATGGTTGCAGATGAAACCGGGGTCGAAGGCGTCGAGGAAAGCGAACGGGCCGTAGTCGAGCGTGAGCCCGAGGATGGACATGTTGTCGGTGTTCATCACGCCGTGCGAGAAGCCGACCGCCTGCCACTGCGCCATCAACTCGGCGGTGCGCAGCGCAACCAGCCGCAGGAACTCGGGGTAGGGGTCGGCCAGCGGTACCAGCTCGGGGTAGTAGCGCGCGATGACGTAGTCGGCCAACTGTCGGATCGGCTCGATCTGGTTGCGGTAGTAGAACACCTCGAACGAGCCGAAGCGCACGAAGCTCGGCGCCAGCCGCGTCACCAGCGCGGCGGTTTCCTGATCCTCGCGGTAGACCGGGCGGTCGCTGCCGACGATGCACAGCGCGCGGGTGGTGGGGATGCCGAGCGCATGCATTGCTTCGGAACACAAAAACTCGCGGATGCTGGAGCGCAGCACTGCGCGGCCATCGCCGCCGCGCGAGTAAGGGGTGCGGCCGGCGCCCTTCAACTGCACTTCCCAACCCTCGCCCGCCGCATTCTTCACTTCGCCGAGCAGGATCGCGCGGCCATCGCCCAGCTGCTGCACGTAATGGCCGAACTGGTGCCCGGCATAGAGCGCAGCGATGGCGTCCATGCCCGGCAGCAACTGGTTGCCTGCCAGTGTTTCGATCAGCTCCGGGCGCGTCATTTCGCTTGCGTCGAGGTCGAGCAAGGCCAGCGCTTCCGGGCTGTAGCAGACCAGGTAAGGGTCTGGAACGGGCGTCGGGCAGACGCGCGAATAGAAGGACTCCGGCAGTCGGGCAAAGCCGTTGTCGAAGGTGAGCGATTCAAGTTTGGCCATGGATAAATTCTACGGCCTTGTAAGGATTGCGCGACCCGCCCGACTTCAGGGTTATCAATTAATCCTGGAGAGAACCATGAATTGCATCCCATCCTGTGTGGCGCGTGGCCTGAGCGGGCTCGATCAGGCGGGCAGCTGGATCGGCATGCTCGGCCTCCGTCTGCTGCTGGCGTATGAATTCGGCGTAGCCGGACTGGAAAAACTGCGCGGCGAAAACTGGTTCGCCGATATCCAGGAGGCCTTCCCGTTTCCCTTCAGCATGGTGCCGGTCGACATCAGTTGGTTCCTCGCCACCTGGACCGAGCTTATTGGCGCGGCGGCGCTGGTCATCGGCCTGGGTACCCGCTTTTGGGCGGTGTCGCTGCTCATCCTCGACATCGTCGCCTGGGCGACGGTGCATGGCGGCAACGGCTACAACGTCTGCGACAACGGGTTCAAGTTGCCGCTGATGTACCTTGTGATGCTGATTCCGCTGGTGCTGTCGGGCCCGGGCAGGCTGTCGATCGACCACTGGATACGCACCCGTCCTGGGCGCGCCTGATTTGGCTGGCCGACCGTCAACCGTATAGCTGGACCGCGAACCCGTCGTGTTCCCATTCGGCGGCGAGTTGCCAACCGGCGTTTTTCGCAATCGCGCTGAATTCGTCGCGCCGGAACTTGTAGGAATGCTCGGTGTGCAGCGTTTCGCCCAGGGTGAAATGGAAGCGCTGGCCGGCGACGTTCACATCCTGCCCGGCGAGGCTGACCAGATGCATCTCGATGCGGCCTGCAGTCGGATTGTAGAACGCGTAGTGACGGAAGCGGGCCGGTTCGAAATCGGCGTCCAGTTCGCGGTTCAGCCGTTCGAGCAGATTGAGGTTGAAGGCGGCGGTGACCCCGGCAGCGTCGTTATAGGCGCGATGCAACTGCAGCGGATCCTTCTTCAGGTCGAAGCCGATGAGCAGGCGGCCCTCTGAACCGGCCAGCTGGCGAAAGCGCGCGAGCAGGGCGGTCGCCGCGTCGGGCGGGAAGTTTCCGATGCTGGAACCGGGGTAGTAGATGAGTCGTCGGCCTGCCGGCAGATAAGGCGCCGCCGCTTCCAGATCATGGATGAAGTCCATGCCCAGCGCGGTGACGGCAAGGTCCGGGTAATCGCTGGAGAGCGGCTCCGCCGCCGCTGCCAGCGGAGCGCCGGCAATGTCCAGGACGACGAGGTGAGTGGGGTGCAGGGCATCCAGCAACAGGCGCACCTTGGCGCAATCCCCGGCGCCCGGCTCGACGATGCAATTCACCGGGCCGATGGCGGCGGCGATGTCGGGCAAACGGGAGGCCATGAGCGCCTGCTCGGTGCGGGTAAGCGTGTATTCGGGTTGCGCGCAGATCGATTCGAACAGGCGGCAGCCCGGCTCGTCGTAGAAGTATTTCGGCGGAATGGACTTGGGGCAGGCAGCCAATCCGGCCAGCACGTCGATGCGAAAATCGTCGCGGTCGGCGGGAAAATCCTTGAAGAGAAAAGACACTCAGGCCCCGATTGAAACCTGGCTGCCGGCTTCCAGCCGGCCGATTTCCGTCGCCTGGGCAAAGTCGTGCTGGCGGAAAATCTCCAGCACCATTTCCCTTGATTCGGGCGCGCAGCTCACCAGCAGCCCGCCGCTGGTTTGCGGATCGGTCAGCAAGGCGCGTTGCCAGTCGGCGATGCCGGCGGCCAGGCTCACTTCACTGCCATAGCTCGCCCAGTTGCGCTCGCTGGCGCCCGTGATATGGCCGCTTTGCGCCAACTCGCCGACCCCCGGCAGCAACGGCAGCCGAGCCATTTCGACGCGTGACGCCAGTTTTGACGCGCGGGTGATTTCAAGCAGATGGCCGAGCAGGCCGAAGCCGGTGATGTCGGTCATCGCGTGCACGCCTTCCATTTCGGCCAGATCGGCCCCTGCGGTGTTGAGTTGGGTGGTGGCAGCAATCATCGACGCATATTGATCCGCGCTCAGCACGCCTTTTTTCAGCGCCGCGCTGTAGATGCCAACCCCCAGCGGCTTGCCGAGGATGAGGTGGTCGCCGGCCTGACCGCCGGCGTTCTGTTTGACCTTGCGGGGATTCACCACGCCGATGCCGACCAGGCCGTAGATCGGCTCCGGCGCGTCGATGGAATGGCCGCCGGCGATGGGAATCCCGGCCTGCTTGCAGACCGCCTCGCCGCCGGCGAGGATCTGCCGGATGACGCTGTTGGGCAGCTTGCCGATCGGCATGCCGACGATGGCCAGCGCGAAAAGCGGCCGCCCGCCCATGGCATAGACGTCGGACAGCGCATTGGTGGCGGCGATGCGGCCGAATTCGTAAGGGTCGTCGACGATGGGCATGAAGAAGTCGGTGGTTGCCACGATCGCCTGCTCGTCGTTCAGCCGGTAGACGGCAGCATCGTCGCCGTGCTCGATGCCGACCAGCAGGTCGGGATAGGCCGCCGCCAGGTGCGAAGCAAAGGGGGTGTCGGCCAGAATCTCGCGCAGTACCGAAGGCGCGATCTTGCAACCGCAGCCCCCGCCGTGGGAGAACTGGGTCAGCCGGATGGGTTGGTCGAGAATGGGATCGCTCATTTTCAGAATTCGCCTTTTATGAGAGTGGGCGCCTGGTGTTTAATCCTAAATTCAAGGCACGGGGACAGAGAGAAATGCGTTCAACCGATATGTTATATGTTGCTTTTACACTGTGTGCGCTGCGCCGCTGTGGTCCAACTGCTTTTTAGGTTAATTGCAGACAGTGCCTTTATATAACATGAACCGAACCCGACCCGTCAGTGGCCATACCGCGGACCAGCTCATCGACCGGCTGGCGCAGGCGCGCGGACAGTTGCGGTCACTGATCGACAGCCTGCCGCCTGGCGGCTGGCTGGGGCCGCGCGCCGAACACCTGAACCCGCCGCTGTGGGAATACGGACACGTCGTCTGGTTTCAGGAACGCTGGTGCCTGCGGGCCCGGCCCGATGGCGATTTCGCGGCCAGCCTGCTGGCCGGGGCCGACGCGCTGTACGACTCCTCCAGCGTGCCGCATGACACGCGTTGGGACCTGCCTTTGCTGGAACCCGCGGCGGTAGACGATTACGCGGACCGCGTGGCTGCCGAGATGGCTGCCCGCCTGCGCAGCGGGCTCAGCGACGAGCTCGCGTATTTCGCCGAGCTGTGTCTGTATCACGAACTGATGCACATCGAGGCTTGGTGGATGGCTTTCCAGGATCTGGGCTATGCGCCGCCTGTGCGTCTGGATGTCGCCGGTTCGCGGTCCACCCAGCGGCTGGCGTTTGCCGGGGGCGAGGTTGCGCTGGGCAGCGGACCTGACGCGGGATTCATTTTCGATAACGAAAAGTGGCGGCACACGGTGCCGGTCCCGGCATTCGACATCGACGCGAGTCCGGTGTCCGAGACGGCCTTCGCCGAATTCGTCTATGCCGGTGGCTACCAGCGCAGCGCGGGGTGGTCGGAGGCCGGCTGGGCCTGGCGGATTGCTGAAGATGCCCGCCATCCGGTGTACTGGCGGCAGGAAAACGGTGGCTGGCAGGTGCGCCGCTTCGATCGCTGGAGGCCGCTGAGTGCGGATGCGCCCATGCTGCACGTGAACCGTTACGAGGCCGAGGCCTGCGCCGCCTGGCAGGGCCGGCGCCTGCCCACGGCAGGGCAGTGGTCGCGCGCGGTGGGACGGCCGGAATTTCGCTGGGGAATGGGCTGGGAATGGCTGCGCGATCCCTTTGCGCCTTATCCGGGCTTTTCGCCCGATCCCTACCGGGATTATTCCCAACCGTGGTTTCACACGCACGGGGAATTGCGCGGCGGCGGGCCGGTCACCGACCTGTCCCTCAAACGTCCCGGCTTCCGCAATTTCTACCTGCCGCACCGGCGCGATCCCTACGCGGGATTCCGGACTGTCAGCCCGGCTTAGGGGCGGGCTGGGTTCAGCCGCCGGTCATCGACATGAAGCGCAGGATTTTGTGTGGCGACGTGTTGAATTCGTGGCGTTCCGGCTTGAGGTTGATCGCTTCGAGAATGGCGTTTTCCAGTTCGACGTCCGAGCAGCCGCCGCGCAGCAGCGGGCGGAACTCGAATTTTTCCTCCTGCCCCAGGCACATGTAGGCGGTGCCGTCGACGGCGATGCGGATGCGGTTGCAGGTCTGGCAGAAGTGCTGCGAGATGGGTGTGATGAAGCCGACGTTGAAGCGGCCGTCGGCGGTGCCCAGATAGCGGGCTGGCCCGCCACCGTGCATCGTGGTTTCGACCAGATCGAACTGCGCGCGCAGGCGTTCCTTCACCGGTTGCAGGTCCAGGTACTCAGCGTTGCGGCCGGTGTCGCCCATCGGCATCGCCTCGATCAGCCGCAGCACGAAGCCGCGTTCCATGCAGAAGGCGACCATTTCGTCGATCTCGTCGTCGTTGGTACCGGCCAGCGCCACCATGTTGAGCTTGATCGGCGCAAAGCCCGCGTCCTGCGCCACGGCGAGTCCGGCCATCACCTTGGCGAGCACGTCGCGGCCGTTGATTTTTTCCACCCGCGCCTGCTGCAGCGAGTCGAGGCTGACGTTGAGTCGCGTCACGCCCGCTGCTTTCAACGCCTGCGCGTGGCGGTCGAGCTGGGTGGCGTTGGTCGACAGCGACAGGTCTTCGATGCCGGGTAGGGCGGCGATGCGCCCGGCCAGCCCGGCAATGTCGCGCCGCAGCAGCGGTTCGCCGCCGGTCAGGCGGATGCGGCTCACCCCGAGCCGGGCAAAGGCGGCGATCAGGCGTTCGATCTCGTCGAAATTGAGCCAGTGTTCGGGTTCTTCGAAGCCCGTGAAGCCTTCCGGCATGCAGTAGCTGCAGCGCAGGTCGCAACGGTCGGTCACCGACAGCCGTACGTAGTCGATGCGGCGGCCAAACTGATCGGTAAGAACGGTGGCGTTCATGATGTCGGCGGTGACTGGCAGGAATGGGTTATATATGAAAAAATATAACCCTATTCAGTCGGACTGGCAACGCAAGCATGAAAGTGCCACCATGAAAATTTTTGGCATCGCAGGCTACAGCGGCAGCGGCAAGACCACGCTGATCGAGCGCGTGCTGCCGCAACTGATTGCGCGCGGCCTGAAGGTGGCGGTGATCAAGCACACGCATCACGACTTCGACATCGATCGCCCCGGCAAGGACAGCTGGCGCGCGCGTGAGGCAGGCGCGGCGGCGGTGCTGCTGGCCTCGGATCATCGCACTGCAGTACTGACCGAGCATCGCGACACGCCGCCGGTGCTGGAGGATTTGTTGGATAAACTGCCGCCGTGCGACCTGGTGCTGGTCGAAGGCTACAAGCGCGAGGCCATCCCCAAGCTGGAAGTGCATCGTGCCGAAACCGTCAAGCCCTGGCTGTTTCCGGATGATCCGAATGTGCTGGCGGTGGCGTCCGACGTCGAACCGCCCACGGCTTTTCCCCGCATCGACATCGATGCCGTTTCCCAACTCACGGACTTTATTGTTGACCATGCTCTCTGCCAACCAACTGCTTGATGCCCTGCTCGAACGCGCCCGTGGCGCGATCGCTAGCGAGACCGTGTCCGTGACCGATGCACTCGGTCGCGTGCTCGCTGCGCCGCAGACGTCCGCCATCACCGTGCCGCCGCTCGACAACAGCGCGATGGACGGCTATGCCGTGCGCGTGGCCGATGTGGCGGTGGCCGGCGTCCGCTTGCCGGTGTCGCAGCGCATTCTTGCCGGCGCGGTCGGCACAGCGCTGCAAGCCGGCACTGCCGCGCGCATCTTCACCGGTGCGCCGGTGCCGCCAGGCGCCGATGCGGTGCTGATGCAGGAATACTGTGGCACCGAAGGCGATGAGGTCGTCATTCACGCGCTGCCACGACCGGGCGAGAATATCCGCCGCGCGGGCGAGGACATCCAAGCTGGTGCGCAGATCCTCGCCGCGGGTACCCGTCTAGGCGCGGCGGAGATGGGACTGGCCGCCTCGGTCGGGCTGGCCGAATTGCCGGTGTTCAGAAAGCTGAAAGTGGCGTGCTTCTTCACCGGCGACGAACTGGTGACGCCGGGTGCGCCGCTGGCACCTGGCCAGATCTACAATTCCAACCGCTATACGCTTACCGGGCTGGTCAATGACCTGGGCTGCGAACTGATCGATCTCGGTATCGTGCCCGACACGCTGGAAGCGACCGAGGCGGCATTGACCCGCGCCGCACGCGAAGCCGACGTGGTCGTCACCAGCGGCGGGGTGTCGGTGGGCGAGGCGGACTACGTCAAAACGGCGGTCGAAATGCTCGGCCGCGTCGAAATGTGGAAAGTGGCGATGAAGCCCGGCAAGCCGGTGGTTTACGGCCAGGTCGGTGAGGCCGACTTTATCGGGCTGCCTGGCAACCCGGTGTCAGCCTTCGTCACCTTCTGTTTGTTCGTGCGGCCGTTTTTGCTCAAACGCATGGGCGTGGCCGATGTACTGTACCGCGCGTTTGCAGTGCAGGCTGATTTTGCCTGGACCAAGCCGGGTGCG
>DATMWS010000164.1:0-4219 GCA_035562135.1 Thiobacillus sp.
TTCAAAGTCGTTGATCTGGCGGTAGCGGCGCTTGCATTCGGCGGCATCAATCCAGCCGTTCACCCGCGTCACCAGCACGTCCTCGTAGTGCGAGCGGTTGAAGATAGCGATCTCGCCGGCGCCCGGCACATGGTGATGCACCCGCCACAGGTAGTCGCGCGCCAGCTCATACGGCGTTGGCGCCTTGAAGCTCGCCACCTTCACCCCCAGCGGATCGGCACCCTGGAACACGTAGCGGATGGTGGAATCCTTGCCGGCGGTGTCCATCGCCTGCAGCACCACCAGAAGCTTGTGCCTGCCTTCGGCGTAGAGCAGTTCCTGCAGCGTTTCCAGCCGCGCGCGGTTTTCGTCCAGCCGTTCGAGCGCGTCGGACTTGTCCTTGCCAATGATCGCATCTTCGTCGGGATCCCATTTCGAGAGCCTGACTTTGGTCTCGGGTTCAATGCGGGTGTCGGCAGGTTTCACAGCATCTCCTTCGGCGGCATCAGGCTCATCCAGTCGCCCAGTGCCCAGCGGATCTCGTTCAGGGTGAGATGCCGCATCAGCATGCGGTTGCCAGGTGCAAACTGGTTCCAGGCACAGCGCATGCTGCGCAGATTCGGCTGGGCGGGATCGCGCAGGCGGAATTCGGTGAGGTAGTACAGGAAGCTGGGCTCACCGTCGTCCATGACCCGGTGAGCCTTGACCCATGGCGATGTCCGCGCGACCGAAACCGGATCGATTTTGCGCGTCACCCGCCACACCTCGAAGCGCCCGGGCTGCAGCGTCTGCGGCGCGTCACCCACGGTGTCGAGTTCCACCACGCAGAAGGGATCGTGTTCCTGCACGCTGTTGCGCGCCACGATCTGGCCGTACTGCAGCCGCACCGTCGCCGCTGCAGGCGGAATCATCAGCGGCCGGTGAAGCTGCACCGTCCAGCCCGTCGTGTACGCGTAATACGGCGACGCCGGATCAGGGGATTCAAGTCCGGCGCAGCCCCCCAGAATCAACAACAGTCCAATCGCTATCGCTTTCATCGCGACCTCCTTGGTGTCTTGCTGCATGCTATGTGTGACCTGCAACGTGCTATTCCGTTCTGACCCGGAACCACGCCGCATACAGCGCCGGCAGGAAAAACAGGGTGAGAAAGGTTGCCGCGATCAGTCCACCCATCACCGCCACCGCCATCGGCCCCCAGAAAATCGAGCGCGACAGCGGAATCATCGCCAGCACCGCCGCGGCCGCGGTGAGACTGATCGGCCGCATGCGGCGCACCGTGGATTCGATGATCGCATCCCATTGCGTCAGCCCGCGGCGGATATCCTGCTGGATCTGGTCGACCAGGATCACCGAGTTGCGCATGATCATGCCGGCCAGCGAAATGATCCCCAGCAGCGCGACAAAACCCATCGGATGCCCGCTCACCAGCAGCGCAATCGCCACCCCGATGAGGCCCAGTGGCGCGGTCAGCACCACCAGCAGCGAACGCGAAAAACTGCCGAGCTGCAGCATCAGCAGGGTCAGTGTGGTGATCACGATCAGCGGCCACGACGCACCGATCGCCGTATTCGCCTTGGCGCTGCTCTCCACCGGGCCGCCGATCTCCAGGCGGAAGCCGGGCGGCAACTGGGACTTGAACTGGGCCACCTGCGGCGCGATGGCGGCGATGATCGTCGCCGGCTGGGTGTTGCCGATCGGGTCGCCGCGCACGGCAATGGTCGGCAGACGGTCGCGCCGCCAGATCACGCCGTCCTCGAACACCGGGCGGAATGAGGCGATCTGCCCCAGCGTCACGCTCTTCCCGTTGAAGCTGCCGATCGGCAAGGACTTCAGCGCATCGACGTCGCGGTGTTCGTTGCGCGGCGTGCGCAGCACCACATCGATCAGGAGATCGTTTTCGCGGAGCTGGGTGACGGTGGCGCCCGACAGCTGCAGCGCCACCAGCCGGCCGACCCCATCCGAACTCAGGCCCAGCGCCTTGATCTTGTCCTGGTCGAGCTGGACCTTGACCGCCAGCGACTGCTCGTTCCAGTCCAGGTTCACCGCCGTGACCAGCGGCTGCGCAGCGAGGATATTGTGCAATTTCCCGGCCTCGATTTTCAGTCGTGGAATGTCGCTGCCGGAAAGGCGGTACTGCACCGGGTAACCGGCCGGCGGGCCGTATTCAAAACGCACCGCGCGCCCGCGCACATTGGGAAAATCGGTCTCGAACAGCTGGCGGATGCGGGCAATTTCGCGTTCGCGCGCCGCTACGTCCCTCGCAATCACCACCAGTTGCGCAAAGTTGCGGTTGGCCAGGCGCTGGTCCAGCCCCAGCACGAAGCGCGGCGCACCCTGGCCGATATAGTTGAGCACGTGCGCCACATCCTTGTCCTGCCGCAACAGGGTTTCGAGCTTGACCGCCTCTGCGTGGGTGGCCTCAATCGAGGCGCCTTCCGGCAGCCACAGCTCGACCAGAATTTCCAGCCGGTCGGACTGCGGGAAAAACTGTTTCTCGACCTGCTGCATCGCCGCCACACCGACGATCAGCGCGGCGGCGGTGAGTGCGATCACCGTCCAGCGCCGGCTCACGCACCACGTCACTGCGGCACGAAGGCGGCGATAAAACGGCGTGTGATAGGCGGCATTTTCATCGCTGACGTGCTGCGCGGGCTTCAGCAGCACATAGCCGAAGTAAGGCGTGACGACCACCGCCACCAGCCAGGATGACAGCAGCGCGATCGTCGTTACCGTAAAAATCGCAAAGGTGTATTCGCCCACCATCGACTTGGCCAGCGCAATCGGCAAAAACGCGGTGGCCGTCAGCAAGGTGCCGGTGAGCATGGGGAAGGCGGTGGACTGGAAGGCATAGGTGGCCGCCTCAAAGCGCCCCCAGCCGGCCTCGAGCTTGTGCGCCATCATTTCCACCGCGATGATGGCGTCGTCCACCAGCAGACCGAGCGCGATGATGAGCGCGCCGGTCGAGATGCGGTGCAGGTCGATCCCGAACAGCCACATCGCGGTGAAGGTGATCGCCAGCACCACCGGAATGCTCAAGGCCACCACCAGCCCGGCGCGCCACTTCAGCGCCAGGAAGGTCACCGCCAGCACGATGGCGACGGCCTCGAGGAAGCTTTGCATGAAAAGACTGACCGCGCGTTCAACGATGCCGGGCTGGTCGTGAATCTGCTGAATCTCCAGGCCCAGCGGCAGGGTTTTCTGCAGCGCGTCCATCGCCGCCGCGACCTCGCGCCCCATCGCCAGCACGTCGCCACCCTCGGCCAGCGAGACGCCAAGCAGCACCGCGGGTTCACCCTGCGAACGGATCTCGGTGGCGGGCGGATCCTCGTAGCGCCGCGTCACTTCGGCAATATCGCCCAGCCGCAGACTGTGTGCGCCGACGCGGAGGAGGGTTTCGCGCAGGCGCTCGACCTCGGTATACGGCCCCGACACCCGGAGCGGAATCGACAGCACCGCGTTCTCCACCCGGCCATTCGCCACCACACCGTTCTGCTCCTGCACCGCCTGCATAATCTGCTGCGGGGTGAGCCCGAGGGTGGCAAGCTTTTGCGTGGCAATCTCGATGTAGATTTTTTCCGGCACGACGCCGAACAACTCGACCTTGCCGACATGGGGCAGCCGCCGCACTTCACGCTGCGCGTCCTCGGCGGTGCGGCGCAGCTCGGCACGGCTGAAGCCGTCGCCGGTGAAGGCGTAAATCGAGCCGAAGGTGTCGCCGAATTCGTCGTTGAAAAACGGTCCCTGCACGCCGGCCGGCAGCTGCGGTTTCAGGTCGCCGACTTTCTTGCGTATCTGATACCAGGCTTCCGCCACGTCACGCCCGCGCACCGCTTCCTTGATGTTGACGAACAGCGCCGTCTCGCCCGGCTTGGCGTAGCTCTGCACGAAATCGAGCTCGGGCATTTCCTGCAGCTTTTTCTCGATCCGCTCGGTCAGCTGTTCCGACACTTCCTGCGCGGTCGCCCCCGGCCACTGCGCCTGAATCAGCATGGTCTTGAAGGTGAACGGGGGGTCTTCGGCCTGGCCCAGCTGGAAGTACGAGCGCACCCCCACCAGCAGGATCAGGATCACGAAGAAGCGCACCAGCGCCGGGTGCTCGATCGCCCAGCGCGACAGGTTGCCGCGCCTGGGTTCAAAGCGAGGCGGCGGCACGAACTGCGGCACGTCGCTCATGGCTGCGTCAGACGAACCTGCTGCCCCGGCGCCAGCTTGTGCACGCCTGCGGTCACCACCCATTCGC
>DATMWS010000165.1:0-3965 GCA_035562135.1 Thiobacillus sp.
GCCCACGCAGCTGACCCCCGTCTACCCCACCACCGCCGGGCTCGGGCAGGCCACGCTGCGCAAGCTGGTCACGCGCGCACTGGCGGCGCCGATTACCGACACCCTGCCCGCCGACTGGCTGGCCGAACTGGATCTGCCGGAACTGGAAGCCAGCATCCGCCTGTTGCATCAGCCGCCGCTGGATTGCGCGCTCGCCGAGCTCGAATCGCGCGGTCATCCAGCCTGGCAGCGGCTGGCCTTCGACGAACTGCTGGCACAGCAGCTGTCGCTGGCCAGCGCGCGCCGACAACGCAAGTCGCGCCCGACCCTGCCCTTGCCGCCGCGGCAGCAACTAACCACTGTGTTCACCCGCGCGCTGCCGTTCGCGCTGACCGCCGCGCAGGCGCGCGCCTGGCAGGAAATCAGCGCCGATCTGGCGCAGCCGCACCCGATGCGCCGCCTGCTGCAGGGCGATGTCGGCAGCGGCAAAACCGTGGTGGCCGCACTCGCCTGTCTGCAGGCGATCGAGAACGGCCAGCAGGCCGCCTTCATGGCGCCGACCGAAATCCTCGCCGAACAGCATTTCCGCAAGCTGGCGCCGCCCTTGTCCGCGCTCGGCGTGCGCTGCACCTGGATATCGGGCAGCCAGCGCAAGGCCGAGCGCACCACCGCTTGGCAGGCGATTGCCGCCGGCGAGGCCGACCTGGCGTTCGGCACCCATGCGCTGTTTCAGGAGGCAGGCCGCTTCGACAGGCTGGGCCTGGCGGTGGTCGATGAGCAGCACCGTTTCGGCGTCGGGCAACGGCTGGCCCTGATGCAGAAAGGTACGGAACCGCACCAGCTGATGATGAGCGCGACGCCGATCCCGCGCACCCTGGCGATGAGCTTTTTTGCCGATCTTGACGTTTCGGCCATCGATGAGCTGCCACCGGGGCGTACCCCCGTTGTCACCAAGCTGGTCAGCGCCGCGCGCCGCGACGACGTTCTGGCGCGGGTGCGCGAAATCTGCCTCGCCGGCGGCCAGGCCTATTGGGTGTGCCCGCTGATCGAGGAATCCGAGAAGCTGCAATTGCAGACCGCACAGGACACCTACGCGGCTTTGGCGGAACAACTGCCGGACCTGCGCATCGGCCTGGTGCACGGGCGGCTGAAGCCGGACGAAAAACAGGCGGTGATGGCGGCGTTTCAGGCGCATGAAATCGACCTGCTGGTGGCCACTACGGTCATCGAGGTCGGCGTTGACGTGCCCAATGCCGCACTGATGGTAATCGAGCATGCCGAGCGCATGGGCCTGGCGCAGTTGCATCAACTACGAGGGCGAGTCGGGCGCGGCAGCCGCGAATCGGTGTGCGTGCTGTTGTATCAAATGCCGGTATCGGAACTGGCGCGCGCGCGGCTCAAGGTGATTTTCGAGCTGACCGACGGCTTTGAAATCGCCCGTCAGGACTTGCTGCTGCGCGGCCCCGGCGAACTGCTGGGCCATCGCCAGAGCGGCCTGCCGATGCTGCGCTTCGCCGACCTGGAGCGTGATGTCGCGCTGCTGGAAGCAGCCCGCAACCTGTCGCAACGCTGCCTGGCCGCCCATCCCGACATTACCGCCCGTCACCTGGAACGCTGGATCGGTCAGCGGCAGTCCCTGTCCACGATTTGAATCGTGTCCACCCCCCTCCGCGTCGAGGCCCGTCTGATGCGGGAGCTGCGGCATAATGCGGACTTTCCGCACTCCGGACTGCACGTCGTGCTCCATTCCCGGCAGGGCTGGCTTGCCCACCCGCATTCGCTTCCGCGGTCGCTGCGTCCCTGGCTCAGCGACCGCGGTTCGCTCACCCAGCGCTTGAAGTCGCGCTGTGATTCCTTTCGCGTGGCGCCGCTCGCCACCGGGCTCGCCCGCCCCAATACGGACGAATGCGCGCTGCTGGGCGTTCCCCCGGGCACCCGCGCGTATGTGCGTGAAGTCCTGCTGCTGTGCAACGAGGTGCCTGTGGTGTTTGCCCACAGTGTGCTGCCGCACGCCAGTCTGCGCGGCGGCTGGAACGGCATCACCCGGCTAGGCAACCGCTCGCTTGGCGAAGCTTTGTTCAGCGATCACCGCATCCAGCGCCAGCCTCTGGCCTACCATCGCATGCGGCGCGACCACCCTCTGTTTCGCGCCATCGCCGGGCAACAGGCGCTGGCAGTCAGCAGCCTGTGGGCGCGCCGCTCGGTGTTCTGCCTCAATGGCCACCCGCTGCTAGTGACCGAAGTTTTCTTGCCTGCTATCGACGCTCTATGACCCTCACCGAACGCCTGTCCCATTACGAAAAACTGATGCGGCTCGACAAGCCGATCGGCATTCTGCTGCTGCTGTGGCCCACACTGTGGGGGCAATGGCTGGCCAGCAACGGCCGGCCGGACTGGCTGATCCTGTGGATTTTCGTTATGGGCGTGGTGCTGATGCGCTCGGCCGGCTGCGTTATCAACGATTACGCCGACCGCGATTTCGACCCGCAGGTGGCGCGTACCCGCGAGCGTCCGCTGGCGGCCGGAAAGGTATCGCCCAAGGAGGCGCTGCTGCTGGCGGCCGGCCTGTCCTTGCTGGCGTTTCTGCTGATCCTGCCGCTCAACACGCTGGTGCTGAAGCTGTCGGTGGTCGCGCTGTTTCTGGCGGCGAGCTACCCCTTCACCAAGCGCTTTTTCGCGATCCCACAGGCATACCTCGGCATCGCTTTCGGCTTCGGCATTCCGATGAGCTATGCCGCGCTGTGGGGGGAAGTCCCGCTGGAGGCCTGGATCCTGCTGGCGGCCAACACCTTCTGGGCGATTGCCTACGATACGCAATACGCGATGGTCGACCGCGAAGACGATCTCAGGATCGGCATCAAGACCTCGGCGATCACCTTTGGCCGCTACGACCTTGCTGCGATTGCCGTCTGTTATGCGGCGACGCTGGGACTGCTCGGCTGGGTGGGCATGCAACGGGGAATGGGATGGGCGTATTACGGCGGGCTGGCGGTGGCGGCAGCAATCGCGCTCTACCACATGAAGCTGATCCGGCAGCGCGACCCGCAGCAATGCTTTCGCGCCTTTCTGCACAACACCTGGTTCGGCGCCGCGGTGTTCGGCGGCATTGCGCTCAGCTATCTGCTGCGCAGCTTATGACGGACAAGCCACGCGCGACTGCTGGCTGTTCGGGTAGGCCTGCCTGATTTCGCTCAGGCTTTTCAGCGCATCCGGGTCTTCGCTGCGAATCACGAAGTAAAAATCCGTTCCCTGGCGCGGCAGCAACTCGACGCGCGTGCCGAGCACGCCCTTGTCCTCCACTTCGCGCACGCGACGGCGCGCCGCTTCATCGTTGGCATACAAGCCGAGCGAAATGGCGTTGCGCAAGGCGCCGTTCTTGACCACAAAAGCATCCTGCAGGCCCGCCGCAGCCAGTTCGCTCAGCTTGGCCGCCGCCGACTCAGGGCTGGGCAAGGGCGGGAAAATCACCCAATGTCGAGTATTCAATGGCACCTCGGTGAACGACATCACGCGTTCGCCCACCATTACCTTGAGC
Source organism: Thiobacillus sp. (assembly GCA_035562135.1). Taxonomy (GTDB): domain Bacteria; phylum Pseudomonadota; class Gammaproteobacteria; order Burkholderiales; family Thiobacillaceae; genus Thiobacillus. The sequence goes on from DATMWS010000165.1 coordinate 3,515, forward strand.
TGGTCACGCACCTGGGTGAGTTCACCCCCGGTCAGCCCGCGCCATTCCACACACAAGGCTTCAGTCGCTGCCCCCGGTGACGCCGCTTCCTTCGGTGCGGACGCAGACTGGCCACGCAGGCTGAGACGGTCCACGTTCAGCGACGCATTCTGGTCCGATCTGGCCTGCGGCCAGTGGCTGCGCCCGATGAAAAACCCCGCCACCGCCAGGTTGACCACCAGCAATGCCCAAGCGATCCATTTCATCGTGACCTATCTTCCCTGGTAACGCAGTCCATGCCTTCCAGCACCAGCGCAGGCACATGCTCGGCAGGCACGGCCAGATGCGGCAGCAGCCCCCCTGCGTCCCCCCCCGTCAGCAAGCAGTGCGGCGCCGTCCCGGCAGCTTCGGCCAGACGCGCATGCTGCAGTTGAATGGCGCCACACAACGCCGCCACGATCCCGCTCTGCAC
>DATMWS010000166.1:0-27035 GCA_035562135.1 Thiobacillus sp.
CGGGCTTTGAGGCCGTGCGCGATGCGTTCGCTGAGAATTTTTCCCGGCGCCACGAACTGGGTGGCGCCTGTTGCGTGTACCACCGGGGCGAGAAGGTCGTTGACCTGTGGGGCGGTGTGCGGAACAAAGCGACCGGCGAGCCGTGGGAAGAGGACACCATGGTTCTGGTCTACTCGACCACCAAGGGCCTGGCGGCGATGACGCTCGCGCTCGCCCATTCCCGGGGCTGGCTCGACTACGAGGAACGCGTTTCCACCTACTGGCTGGAGTTCGCCCAGCAGGGCAAGGAGCGAATCACCGTCCGCCAGCTGCTGGCGCATCAGGCGGGTCTGTTTGCCTTCGATGAGCAGGCGGACCGGAGTCTGATTGCCGACCTCGATCGGCTGGCGGTGGTGCTGGCTCACCAAAAACCCGCTTGGGAGGCGGGCACGCGGCAGGCCTATCACGCGATCACGCTCGGCTACTACGAAAGCGAGCTGCTGCGCCGGGTCGATCCGCAGCATCGCAGCCTGGGGCAGTTCTTTCAGGATGAAATCGCGACACCCCTGGGGCTCGACTTCTACATCCGTTTGCCCGAGTCAATCCCGAACTCCCGATTGGCTACGCTTGCGAGCCCGAGCCTGGTTGCGAGGCTGCTTGGGTTTCCGTTCCGCTTCACGCTCACCGTGATGAATCCGCGCTCGAACATCGTTCGGGCACTCGCCGGTTCCATGCTTTCCCACGACGCGCAGCGCATTTACGCCCGCAACTTCGAGGTGCCGGCTGGCGGGGGTGTCGGCACGGCGCGTGCCATTGCTCGTGCCTACAGTGCGTTCGCGACCGGCGGACGGGAGCTTAGGCTTCGCCCGGAAACGCTGGCCGCCCTGGCGGCACCGGCAATCCCACCGACGCGCGGCTTCTACGACGAGTGCATGCTGGGCGACGGGGTACACTTTTCGCTGGGCTTCATGAAGCGCTGCCCGGTGTGGGCGTTCGGGAACGAGGGTTCGTTCGGCATGCCCGGCACCGGCGGCTCACTCGGCTTCGCCGATCCGAAGGCCGGCATCGGCTACGCCTACGTCACCAGTCAGGTGGGGACCGCACTGACCGGCGACCCGCGCGACCTCGCGCTGCGAAACGCGCTGTACGCGATCATTCAACCGGCACCAAGGCCGTGAGGGGCGAATCAATCGGGTCAGCCTCGATTGGAGGATCAAGAGAAACCGGGGTTGCTCAATCTGACCCCGGATTTTCTGACTGGGAGTCCGTGGAGTCGGGGTTACCTCAGTCTGTCCCGTTAAATAAAATGTGGACAAATAATTCTACTCTGCGCCCGAAATATTAACCGACCCTGTAAGTATTCTTGCCCGCCAACTTCGCCTCGTACATCGCTTTGTCGGCACGATACACCAGATCATCCAGTGTGCTGGTATCTCCGGTATAACACGCAATACCGATGCTGATCCCGATACGCGTCTCTTTCTCGTCGAGATTAAATGGAGCGGAAATAATTTTGTTAATCTTCTGCGCGACACTGGCGGCATCTTTAATGTTGCGAGTCCCGTTGAGAATGATGGTGAACTCATCTCCCCCAAGACGCGCTACGGTATCGCTTTCTCGCACACACTTGCTCAAACGAGCCGCGACTGCCATTAGCAATAAGTCTCCAGCATGATGCCCATGCTGGTCATTCACTTGTTTAAAACCATCCAAATCCAAATACATCAACGCCAGCCCACCTTCATTACGCTTAGCCAGCAACAATGTCTGCCGCAATCTGTCGAAGAACAGTGCACGGTTCGGTAAACCGGTTAAAGCATCATAATGTGCCAAGTGTTCGATGCGCTCATGCTTCTGCACGAGTCTCATATCGCGTTGGTACAGATTTCTCAACACTACCAGAGTCGTCAAACCTCCGGCGAATAGCGAAAATAGTACAAATCCGCCTAGAAACCATTTGAAGCGCGCGATGGCGGCATCAGATTGCCGAGTGGCTTCATCAGCAAAAAAAGCAGCTTTACTACTCGAGAATTCAGTTATATAGACAAGAATTACATTCAACTTTTCATAGGTTATGCCTGACACGTCCTCTATGTACTTCTCTGCCTCTGCATCCCTATGCTTTACCAGCAAGTTGATTAGATGCGGCCGTTGCTTTTTCCAGCTGGCAATCAGTTCCTTGCCTTCCGCCACTTTTGTCATATCCCCGAGAAAGTTGGCTTCTATGATGCTGAATGTTTTGTCCAAGGTGTCAGAGTATTCGCTGATTCTTATGGGAAGATCCGCATGTTGAATCGACAAATCGCGTATTGCGAGGGCTTGCAGGATTTCAGCCTGTATACCAAATGCCGCCAATCTTGCCTCGTGTGCCGACCTATTAACCTGGAATGGGTGCTGGTAAAGATCTCGTGCCTGTGATTCTAGTACGCGGATTTCGGTATTGATCTGCGTCCCGACATAAGCCAGTCCACCTAAAACCATCAGGTAGCCAGATGTAATCGTGAGTAGAACAATTAAATAGGACTTGATGCGAGATAAATAAGACTTGATGCCAGAAGCGAAGGGCATGATACGGAATAAAAGATGACGAGATGTTAAAGTTTAGTCTCTCCCTCCCCTTTTTTCGAGCCCATTCATGCATGTTGTTGCCAACATGCCGTTTGTGCTCAAACAAGGTTCAATCGTGCACGGATACATTGGGGCCAGATTGAGCTAACCCGGACTTTAGGTTTATGGTGCCGGGCAGGGGCGCATGAATCTTCATCACCCGGAGTTATTCGTTGACCATTGAGGAAAAAGGCGTTTATCCTTCCTAATACATTCACACGAAGCTATCGTCCCGGAGATCGAGAGATGAGTAATTCCTCCAACTGGATGGTTCACGACCACCGCAAGCACCAGGCAGCGCTAGAGGCTTGCGACATTGCCGCAGGTGTCCGGGAATGGAAGGAGGCGGTGCAGGGGTTCAACGCATTCGTTGACGAACTCAAGTTGCACATGCGCATGGAAGACGAGGTGCTGTATCCGTTTTTCAAGGAGGAGGCTGGCGATCCGGACGACGAGATCGGCGACTTGACCTACGAGCATGAAAAACTGGCCGGTCTGTTGCATTCCCTGGCGATTGTCATCAAGCACAAGGACTACGATCACTTCGAGGAATGCCTCAAGCCCCTGTATCAGGCACTCGTTGAACACAATTCCCACGAAGAGGCAGTATTCAGCCGCATGAGCGACCACGCCTTGCTGAACCGCCGCGACGAGATCCTGCGCCGGCTGGAGGCGCTGCGCCCCGGGACACACCGGCGGGTCTGAGTTTCTGATCGGTCCGGGGGAGGGCCGCGCCGACGACGTCGCGTTTGGCCATCAACATCAACTGAACAAACGTGCCCGCGGCGAACATGTCGCCATTCGCCCATCAGGCAGCAAGGTGAGACGGATCGTCGGGGCGTTCCTCTGGCGTTACGGTGCTGCTGTCAATGATATTATCTTCCGCATCAAGTATAACTCTATTGATAGAAATATTAATGAAGGCGGTATGGAGGAATATATGAAGCAGTCCATGTTTAGGCCGATTCTAATTATCGCTATTCTCATCATTGGGGAAAGTAGTGCAGCAATGGCGGAATGCGAGAGCAAATATGACGCGCTGCTCGCAAAGTGTATCACTTCAGATTTGTGGACCACTGACCAGAAGATCAATCAGATCTATCAGGAACTCATGGCGCGATACTCGGATTCTAAAAAGGAGAATCTCAGGGATGAGCAACGGTCATGGTTACGGGCTAGAAATAGCACGTGCCACCTTGACGCAAAGGAGAGCAACCGAGAGAAGTGGATACAGGCAATTTCCAGCGATTATCAGAAAACGGTGTGCGTGGTGCTGTTTACGAAGGAACGAATCGCGACTCTCGAGGCGTACCAAAAGAATGGAATTGCCAACGCAGTGCGACAAGAGACGTTGCCAGTCCTCAAGGAAGAGGCATCGAGACCAGCTTCTCCCGGATTGCCTCCTGATTATACAACGCGTGGCGATGTCCCGAGGAGTGACGGCAAGTGGTATTTCGAGATTAAAGTCAATCAGGCGGAGTTGGCAAAGCACGGTAACGCATCCCTTTATCTTGGTCTGGAAGATCACTTAGGGAATGGTTATGGGAAGTTACTTTACGCCTATGGAAACACCACACAACGCACCGTTTTCAACTATGGTTTTGCCGTCGACCTTGAAAATGGAAAACTCTACAGGCACGTCGACGGTGAGTGGCTTGTGGCGGCACCAGGCTCTGCGAAGGGTATGGACCTAAAGCTCAATCGACGTTATTTCGTTAAGGTAACATCGAGCGCGCCGGTGTTTAATCCACTTCGAAGTCCCGTTAATGTCGTTAGCATCAATACCGGAGAAAAGGCGTTTGACTATTCCTTGCCGGCCGGATATCGCCCATTCAACGGCCAGTGATCCGCTAAAGAGGTCGAACTGAGCTAACCCGCTTTCCCCCTTCGCCCATCAGGCAGCAAGGTGAGACGGATCGTCGGGGCGTTCCTCTGGCGTTACGGTGCTGCTGTCGACGATCTTGTCTTCCGCCTGGATCGCTGGTGTGGCCTGCGGCGTGGGGATGACACAGAACGCGCCTTCTGACAGGGTTACCACCGCCATCTCGGCTGCGGTCTCGTCTGGTGGAGTGGGGAGCGACTCGGCTACCGACAGTGCCGGAACCATGGAGTCCGTTGCTTCCACCGGTTGCGTTTCCAGCGGAGGGATGGCGGATACGTCCGCCGCCGGTGACTCCAGATCGACATCGATCGTAATCTCCGTCGGTGGTTCGGCCACGACGGCGAGCAGGCTGGCGCGATTCTGTTCCAGCGCGGCAAATGCATCGCCCACCAGTTTTCGGCCGGAGACAAAGGCGCTCATCGTGGATGCGCCCATGACGATCTTCATCGGTGGCAGGGTGCATACCTCGGAGATAACAACTTTCGTGCTGTTGACGATTTCCTGGATGCGGGCCGAAACCATGTCGGTGTTTTCCTGATTTGCGCCCGGCAGCATGATGACAAACCGGCCCGTAGCGTGGCGCGCTATCAGGTCGGTCGGGCGCAGTGAACTGCTGAGAGTTTTGGCGAACTCGCACACCGACATATCGAGTATTTCCTGTCCGTATTGTTCAGTCAGCCCGGCGAGGTCGAGCAGGTCGACCGCGATCAGTGAAAGCGGCGCACGGTCAGTGGCGGCGCGTAGAATCAGCCGATCGAGCGTTTCGTCCAGCCAGCGCTGGTTGTGCAGTCCGGTTAGCGCATCGATATGGTTGTTGGGTACGGGGGCTGCTGCCGGTTCCGGTGCGCGCGCAGCCTTGTTGCGCAGGTAGTTCATTAACATGAGCAGCAGATTCCGGGAAACGGCAGTGGGCGTGTTGGTCAGTGCCGTCAGGCGTTCTTCGTCCAGCACCAGCAGGCGGCAAATGCCCTCGCTCACGATGGACACATGGCACGGCTGGCGGTCGACAAACGATGAAAGACCGACGCATTCCCCTTGCAGGATATGACCGATCGGTTTTCCGTTTGGCTCATCCTCGAACACTTGCAGACGCCCTTGCAGCAGCAGATGAACTTTATCGACCGTTTGTCCCGGTACGATCAGCCGGTCGCCGTCCGTGAGCGTCAGTGTTGGACAATACCGGAGCAGCGCGGCAACCTGGGCCATGCTGACCTGCTTGAATAGCTGTGTTCCCACCAGTTCGGTGAGGTCGGCGGGTTTGTGGTTCTGGGCGTAGTTCGGGATAGCCATAGGTTGACCTTCAGCGTTGTTCCTATACCGAGAAACAGCACTATTCGTGCCAGTGATGATGCTGATCCGTAGGCAGCGCTGGTAAGGTGGGCAATTGCGGCAGGTGAAACCTAAGTCATGGATTTTGATATAGAAAAAATGAGTCCATCGACAGGCGGTTGTCGATGGACTGGTATATTGGCGGGCGTGCTGTTTTCGGGACTGACAGGAAAAGGCACTATCACAATAACCTTCTGGACGGCCTCTGTCTGGCCAGTAGGCGCGCTGCGTGGCATATCGGCCAGAGACGCTAACAAGCGGAAAATTAGGGCCAGGCCATAGTTGTCGCTAATATAGCCTCGAATAACGCATAACGATTCGTAACGAACAGCAGTTAACACCAAGCCACAAGGAGGTGGCTCATGGCCCGCAAGCCTCGTTTCAATCTTCCCGGTGTTCCCCAGCACGTCATTGCCGCTCTCGGCCATCCATGGCTTTGCGGCACTGAGGCATCCTGCCCGGCGCAGCGCGGCAATAACCGCGCGTGATTCTATGGCGATGGCGACTATCACCGTTATCTCGATGGTCTGCGGGATGCCGCCGACAGAAATGACTGCAGGCTGCCCGTCTATGTAGTGATGACCAACCATGTGTATCTGCTGATGACATCCATACCGGCCGGCCACGAGCGAACCACGCAGAGGAATCGATCGGTGAGTACTATGTTTTTAGTGCATTAGCGGAAACTGTGATCTGACCCGAATGGCACCTACTCAAGCGGTTACCGGGTCAATGTAGGGTGGGTCAGGCACGCCGTTTGTGCCGTAACCCACCGGCTGTGCCGCCAGGCACTCATTAAAAATAAAGCGTTGCGTTGCTGTGCAACGCTTGGTGGGTTACGCAAAGAACGCTAACCCACCCTACATATAGGCTTAAGTAAGTGCCATTCTGATCTGGCCCCGATTTACAAGGATGGCAATCAACAAATTACCAGCAAAAGGAGTTGTTATGGAATCACGTTGCGAGCTGATAAACACTTACGAGGTTCTTGAGCACGTCATGGGAATCAGAGGTCTGCATCCTCATGGACTCGATACGATACGAGCAATGCGAAAAAAACTGGTTAACCATGTAATGAATTCCGCTCCTCTGAAAGAAGGCGTGGTGCTGGATATAGGCTGCGGGAGTGGTGACGGTACATGTGAGCTGGCTGCCATGTTTAGCAATGGCCAGCGTGTAATCGGCGTGGACATAAACAGTCATGCGATTGAAAACGCAAAAAGATTACACGGCGACCAGGAGAATTTGAGTTTTTATCACGGCGACCTCAGGAGCCTCTTGACTGAGAACCCGGACTTGAGAATATCAGCAGCGATCTCTGTATCGGTCAGCATGTTCATCAGCAATGTGAGTGATTTCTATTCGGGCATTTATAGTGCGCTTCTCGATGGCGGCATATTCATCGATGCGCCTTTCATGTTCAGAAATGAGGATGGGCAGAATTCGGAGGAATTCAAGGTACGAACTTATGCCGTTTGCGGCTGCAATATGAAAATGTTCCATCACCATCAATTGAAGAACAAATTACACGAAGCCGGATTTTCGAACATCGAATGTATAGAGCATGACTTCGATCTGATGAAATTCCCGGTGTTGTTCAGTGATTATCGGCCACGATACTTGTTTGGCAACTTCTTAAAAAACGTGGTTTCGCCACCCGCACATTTTGCGGGTATCAAGTCCCGCTACATTTTCTCCCGCACCTTGGAAATATTTATGTTCTTCCTGAAGCACAGGCAAAGATATGCCAGCGGAGAATTCGTGACCGTGAAAACCGTGAATTGACCGACGAAGAATAAAAGGATGAATAAAAAGGTCCGAAGTGGTTAAACTTTAACCACTTCGGACCCTATTGACCCACCTGACAGGTTGCATTCGTGCGCTCGACTAATGCCATCGCACTTCAACTGACCGCCCGCGGCGTGGATGCCTATTGCCGTGAACTGGCGCGGCAATCGCCAACCCTGGAGAAGCGCGTTGCGGCGCTCGATGCGCTCATCACCTTCATCTCGACTCAGACCGATACTGGGGAGCAGGTTAAGGCGGAATTTGTGTCCATCAAGCAAACTTTGCTCGATCACTTCGAGCAGGCGCGCGAGGCGCTCCTCCATGAGCGTGCCCAGCGTCTGCATCAGGCACTCCAGTCCCAACACCTGCCAGGCATCACCACCCTGTATACCTCGCTTTCCCGTGATGCCTTCTGGACGCTTCTGGGTCGGGTGGAGCAACAGCTTGATACTGCCGCTGTGGATTCGCTTCGCAGTTGGGCATCGGCTTGGCTGGTTCAAGCCAAACAGCGTGCCCAACAGGCGAGCCCCTATCCCGATGCCGTCGACTTCAACGCAGCCGGTATCGCTGTCTCTGAATATTTGGCAATAACCGATCTCTGTCGCTATCTTGGTGTAGATACCGGCGAAAAAGAGTCGGGGAACAAAGGGGAACCAAGGGGGTAGAGCTGTAGAAAGCAATCAACGGATATTTTTCAGTTACTCTGTGTTAGCCCGGTTTTCCCGGACGTTACTTCTTTTCCCCAAGATGACCCAAAGGAATAGAACGCCGAGACCGAGTGTCAGTAAGGCAGGAATCCACATCCAGCTCATTCCGCCTATCGCTGCGTTCTCCATCAGCCCACCGTTCAAAACGGCCCCTGCCATCCTGCTGCCACCAAATAACAGATGCAGCATCACGGCAATGGCAAAGGCGGTGACGAATGCTGTTTTGGACGTTGCACCCATGATGTTTAATTCCTCGGTTCACTGATGAAAAGTACATTGTCGTAAGGCTTACCGGCCCCGGAATACCACCCGCCAAGGCTGATGGATATGTATACGCGCCAAGCGCGAGTTGTTCAGTGTGTTACCGAACACACGAAAAACCGGGCGGATGTGGGCTAATCCGCCTTCCTCGGACACTTTTGAAGGCGTAAGCGGTAGCCTGAGGCCGTGTAGTAATGTACATCTGGATTCCCACCTTGACTGGCGTCTGTCCCTGAGCGAGGTATCATGTACTGACCTGACAGCAGCCACGCTCACAGGCCCATGAAACTGCTTACCCGAATCACCAGGCGTTCCAACGATTTTCTCTGGGGCGAGAATCTTGGGGCTGCCTCCGCACTGCGCCGCCGGTTCGTTCATGCGTTGCGCATGGTGTATGCGGTCGGGCGCGACCTCGGCGAAGGCCAGCTTACGCTGCGCGCCATGAGCCTGGTCTACACCACGTTGCTTTCGGTGGTGCCGCTGCTGGCGCTGTCGTTCTCGGTGCTCAAGGGATTTGGTGTGCACAACCAGGTGCGCCCGACGTTGCTGGCACTACTCGTACCGCTGGGTGATAAGGGGGTGGAGATCACCGACCAGGTGATCGGCTTCGTCAACAACATCAAGGTCGGTGTGCTCGGCGCGCTCGGTCTCGGCCTCCTTGTCTATACGGTCATTACATTACTGCAGAAGATCGAAAGCTCCCTCAACTTTGTCTGGCGTGTCAAACGCGCCCGCCCCCTGGCCCAGCGCTTCAGCCAATACCTGAGCGTGCTCTTGACCGGCCCGTTGCTGATCTTCTCGGCCGTGGGTGTCACGGCAGCCTTTTTCGGTAGCAGCAGCGTGCAGGCCTTGATCGCGATTGAACCCCTGGGTACTCTGGTTAAACTCGTGGCCACGCTGCTTCCCTTCCTGTTCGTGATTGCGGCCTTCGGCTTCATCTATGTGCTCATGCCCAACACGCGTGTGCGCGTGGTATCGGCGCTGGTGGGTGCCACGGTTGCCGGCATCCTGTGGCAAACGCTCGGCTGGGGCTTTGCCGCCTTCATCGTGGGTTCGACCAAGTACACGGCGATCTATGCCGGTTTTGCCATCGTGATCTTCTCGATGATCTGGCTGTACCTCAACTGGCTCATCGTCCTCATCGGTGCCAGCATCGCCTGCTACCACCAGTACCCGGCGCTGCTGGTCACGCCGCGGCGCGAGTTGCAGCTCAGCAACCGCGTCAAGGAAAAAATCGCGCTGCTGATCGCCACGTTCATTGGCCGGAACTACTACACCAACACCCCGGCATGTTCGCTCGAGGCCCTTGCCGATCGACTCGGTGTGCCGGTGATGTCGGTCGAAACTGTGCTCACGGCTATCCTGCGAGCCGGATACATCACCGAAACCGCCGACAATCCGCCGCTTTATCTTCCGGCACGCTCGTTCGAGACGATCACCGTGAAGGGCCTGCTCGATGCCATGCGCACCGTCGAGGAGGAAGCCAGTCTGAGTGCCGGGATACTGCCACACGAAGCCGAGGTGGAGAGGGTGCTCGCGCGCGTGGACGAGGCGGTTGAGGCATCGCTGGGCGGCAGCAGCCTGCGGGAGCTGGCCATGGTCAGCGTGCCGCCAACTAACGGGGACGAAGGGATTAAACTTTAGTCACCCTCTGCGTCGACGGGCAGAACATGAATAAAAGTGGACGGATTGAGCTTCCCCTTTCCCTGCACCGCTAGTCACGGTAGTGGATCAAGCCTTTCTGCTGGACCAGCCATCGGTGATCGTCGCAATCACGGCATCGGCCTGCTCCCGCAGCACGAAACGGTGGTTGGACAGGATCCAGCGGAATGCCAGGCCCTGGATCATGGCCAGTAGCAGACAGGCATGCTGCTCGGCATTGATATCCTTGCGCACATCGCCGGTCTGCTGTGCCGCCTGGATCAGGCCTGTCAGAAACTGGAGAAAGTTGCCGACCATCTCGTTCATGCGCTTGCGAAAGGCTGGATCGCCGTTCTGGAGCTCCTCTGAAAACAACAGGCGCGGTATGCCCGGTTGATTCTGGATAAAGTTGAGATGAAAACGAATGACGGTCTTGAGGCGTTCGAGTGGGGTCAGGCGCTCGAGTGCCTGACCCTTGAGGCCCTCTTGCAGGCGCGCCTGGATGGCGTCGACGAGCAGCACCAACAGCCGGGTTTTGTTGCCAAAGTGCAGGAAGAGGGTGGGCTGGGCGATGCCGACCGCCTGGGACAGCGCGCGGGTGGTGAGCTTTTCGACCCCATGCTTGCGGATGATGTCGAGGGCCGCGGCAATGACGTCCTGGCGCCTGACCTCGGCCGGTTTGCGCCGGGCTTTCAGCTTCTTCTGCTTAGGCGGTATCGCAGCCGGTTTGCGCCGGGCCTTCACCTTCTTCCGCATCGCTGCTACCGCTCCCTGATTTGCCGGCATGAAGAAACGGAGATGGACGGGACAAGCCTGATATTGCCCCGCCCATCCACGCACAGCCGTTATTCTATCAGGAGCAGCTGCCGCCGTCTTTCACCCCGGACTTCTTGAGTATGAAGGCGAGCGGGCAGAAGTTGGTGATACCGCTCTGCAACAGGTTGGCGCCGACGAACGCGCCCAGCAACAGCCAGTTCGGGTCGAGGTAATGCGCGAGAACGATGCTGGTCAGCACCATCGAACCGGCAGCGAAATGCACAATGCGATCCACGGTCATGCGAGATTCTCCTTGCGATTGAGGTTAGTTCTTGTAGGAAAGCTGGAAGTTGACGATGTTCTGCTCGAGCTCGATCCGGTTGGTGCTCGTGCTGGAGACGATCTCGTTCGGGAAGGCACGCACATAGGAGAGCGAACCGGAGACACGCTTGCCGAGTTGGCGGGTCATACCCAGCGCCAGGTGGTGTTCGACAATCGCCAGCGAGCCGATGTTGGTGTCGACGTCCTCGGGTCCGATCGGAGATGCGCCATAGTTATAGCCGAACCGAACCGTCGTGCTCGGGCTGAGTTCCTTCTGTATGCCAAGCGCAAACACGGTCTGGTCGCTCCAGCCGAACCGGATTGAAGCTGGTACCGCACCGGTGTATCCGGCCGGACGATCGAAGTACAGCGTGTCGAGCACATCGCTGAACTTGATCTGCTTGACGTCGGCCTCGATCAGCCAGCCGTTGCCCGGGCGGAAGGCGGCGCCGATCGCATACTGCATCGGGGCATCCATCTTGGCTTCGATCTGGCCGCTTGCGGTCGGCGCGCCAGCCGTATTCCATTTGAACGGATTCATATGCTGCTGGCTGATCCACGACAAGCCCAGCTGGATCTTGTCGTTCACGTGGAAGATCGTGCCCAGCGAGAAGCCATAGCCGTAGGTCTGGTTCTGCGGCAATGCGTACTGGGCGTTGTACAACGCCAGGCTCTGATAGTCGATATTGAGCGCCGCGCCCACCGACCACTGGTTGTTGAGCTTGTAGCCGAACCCCGGTGCGATTTTGTAGAACTGCTTGGTGGTCACAACGGACTGGTTTCCGCCAGTCGTTGGCATGACATCGGAGAAATCCACGCCCATGCCGGACAGCCCGCCCATGCTCATACCGAAGTACAGCTTGTTGTCGACATTGAACGCGACCGCACCGGCGGGCATCAGATACCAGTTGGAGTCACTTTCCACGCCGTTCGCCTTGCGCGGCGGGTTCAGCAGTCCGAAGCCCATGTCGAAGCGTACATCCTCGATGCCGAGCTCGGCGACGCCGGCCGGGTTGTACATCATGGTGGCGGCATCCTGTGGTGCCGCGGTCACGGCGCCGGCCATGCCCCATTGGGCGGCGGTCACGCCGAGCATCTGGTCGCCATTGGTGGCATGTGCGCTGCAGCCGAGGCCGAGCAGCGTGGCACCGACTGCCGCCGCCAGGATCTGTTTGTTGAATTGCATCGTCTCTCCTCCTTCGGGGTTATTTGGCAGCCGCTGCGCCGGCCGGATTCAGCAGCCGCGGCGACACGCCCGGCTGGCCGCGGAAAACCTGGTGGCAGGCGACACAACCGGTGGTGATGTCGCCGACGTAGGTGGCGGCCTTGACCATGTCGCCTTTCTCGGCGGCCTCGGCAAGCTTGAGGGCATTACCTTCCACCTGGTCGTTAAAGGCCTGCAGCGGCGCGAGCCCCGTGTCGTTGACCTTGTCCAGCCCGAAGTACGGCAGCAGGCCGCCGCGCGGTATGCGGTGATTGGCCAGGCGGCGTGCGCTGTCGGCCGCCTGCGCACCGTTGTCGGCGGTCAGGCCCGAGATCATGTTCTGATAATCGGCCAGCACCTCCTGCATCACTTGGCGCAGTGTCAGCGTCGGGCTCGGGCGGTTGTGCTTGGCCGAGACCTGCTTGAGCATCTGCTTGGTCTGGGGCGACAGCGCCTTGACCTTCTCGCGCAACTCGGGTGTATAGCTCATCAGCTGCTGTTTCTCGGCCGCCTGCGGGTCCGCCGCCGCGTTCTGGGCCTGCGCCGGAAGCGCGCCGGCCAGACACAGGCTGGCGAACATCAGTCCCGCCCGGAATTTTCTGGCATGAATCGGATGCTGCATGGTTTGTCTCCTCCACTCTGTATGGGATGAGCGCAAGGTCATGTGGCTTGCGCCGCTGCCTGCACTATATGATCGTACGATCATATAATTCTGAGATTATATCTGCGTGGGTGGTTTGGCAAGAACGATGCAACAGTCCGGAGAGAAAAATTTGTCGATCTGGAGTGAGTCCACGCCCTGAACCCGATGTGGAAATCAGTTTATTTATGGAATCTGTCGATGCGGCGAAATGCCGCATATCGTGCGAATATGGTCTGTATGGGACGCTGGTCCAGAATGCAGAGGTGTCGGAGGTTTGGCACGGGTTCCACGCTGGTGGATGCATAACTGTAAATGCAGACAGAGATGCTCAGAGCTTGCGAGACGGGTATTTGCGCGCACCGTTGAAATCCGTCGACACGAAGGCAGTTTCATCACGCTGTGTCGTTTCTGTCGGGTCGAGGCGCGCAAACGGACTTTTCCTGCAGTCTCGTTAGGTATAACTATAGGGTCCGGGAGGATCACCATGAAAATCGCAGACAGCGCACTCGGCCTCGTCGGCAACACCCCGCTGGTGCGCCTCAACCGCATCGCGCAGGGCTGCGGCGCACAGGTGGTGGCGAAACTGGAGTTCAGCGGCCCGGGAGCCAGCGTCAAGGATCGTATCGGTGTGGCGATGATCGAGGCGGCGGAGCGTGCCGGCGCGCTGCGGCCCGATACCATCATCGTCGAGCCCACCAGCGGCAATACCGGCATTGCGCTCGCCTGGGTATGCGCGGTGAAGGGCTATAAGTGTCTGTTGTTCATGCCCGAGTCCATGAGCAAGGAGCGCCGGGCGGTGATTCGCGCGTTCGGTGCGGAGCTCAGGCTTACGCCGGCGGCCGAGGGCGCGATCGGCGCGGTGCAGCGGGCGGAGGAGCTCGTCGCATCGGACCCGTCGCGCTATTTCATGCCGCAGCAGTTCGAGAACCCGGCCAATCCGGAGGTGCATCGTCGCACGACCGCCGAGGAGATCTGGCGCGATACCGATGGACAGGCCGACATCCTGATTTCGGGCATCGGCACCGGCGGCACGCTCACCGGCGTCGGCGAAGTACTCAAGCCACGCAAGCCGGGGTTCAGGTGCATCGCGGTCGAGCCCGACGCATCGGCGGTGCTCTCCGGCGGTGCCAAGGGCCCACACCTGATCCAGGGACTGGGCGCCGGGTTCGTCCCCGCGGTGCTTAACCTCGACCTGTGCGACGAGATCCTGCGCGTCACGAACGACGACGCGCTCGATACCGCGCGGCGCATGGCGCGGGAAGAAGGCCTGTTCGTCGGCATTTCGGCGGGCGCCGCGGTGTGGGCGGCGCTGCAGGTCGCGCGCAGGAAAGAGAACACGGGAAAGATGATCGTCGCCATTGTGCCTTCCTACGGCGAGCGCTATCTCTCATCGCCCCTGTACGCGGGGTTGATGGAGTAGTTTTCTCTTAATTAGAGGTAGGATGGGTGAAGCGGAGCGTAACCCATCACCTTACCCAAGGTGACACGGCATTGATGGGTTACGGCAAAAGGCGCCTCCACCCTGCATGCGGTGAATGACTCTTAATGGCTGATCCAAGTTCATACAACGATGCATTTGAGCTGACCATGTCAGACGCTGCTTGTCAGCTCACGCGAAGCCGCGCCTCGAGCCCCGAGGACTCCAGGCTCTTCCCGATTGCCTTCGCAATCGCACGCGCCTTGATGGCGTGGTGCTGCGCGGTATCGCGCTGACCCTGCGCCGCAAATAGACGAGCCAGCGCGGTCTCCGCATCCATCTGCAGGCGCACGCGGCCGATATCCTCCGCCAGCGCCGCGGCGCGGGACAGTTCGGCCTGCGCCTCTATGTAATTTTTCTCCGCGAGCAAAGCCTCGCCACGCCAGCGCCGCGCGCACGCCTCGAGTTCGCGCAGGCTGTTCGACTCGGCGATCGCGAGCAGTTCGTCGCCGTGCGCGCGGCAGCGGCGCGTGTCGCCTGCCGCCAGTGCAATCTCCGCCAACCCGTCGATACACCGGACCAGCATGTAGCGTTCCGAGGTGCGGCGCGTTTGTTCGAGCACGGCCTGCAGCGCCGGCGCGACGTCCTTCTGCCCGAGCCGCGACCGCGCGACGGCAAGATGTGTGTCGATCGCGGCGCGCCAGAACAGGATGCCGGTGTCGCGCCCGAGCGCGATTCCACGCTCCAGTTGTTCAACCGCCTGTTCGTTCAGATCGAGGTCGAGCAGGAGATGGCCGATGAAATCGTAGGCGATGAGTTGATAGCGCACCTGCCTGAGACTCTCGAGCCAGTGCAGGGTCTTTTGCATACCGGTCCAGGCCTCGCCGTAGCGGCCCGTGCACGCCCGGACATGATCGAGTCCGAGCAGCGTAGGCCCAAAGTGCCACTGCAAGTCCGCGGCACGCGCGATGTCGAGTGCCGCCTCGAAGTGTGCCGTTGCGCGCGGGTAATCGCCGAGCCCCTTGGTCCCGACGCAGGCGTGCCCGATCATCATCAGGTTCTCGGACTCGTAGCTCTTGTCGCCGATACCGCGGGCCAGTTCGAGCGACCGGGTGTAGCAGTCGATTGCCGCCGCGGGCTCGGCGTTTGCGAAGTGCGCCTCGCCACGGCCGTGCCAGGCCTGTACCGCGACGAGATCGGTGCAACCCGTGCGCTCGCAGATCTCGACCGCCTGCTGGTGGAATCCGATCGCCTGGTCGTTCTGCCCGGTGCTCCATGCGACCGTCCCAAGGTGATAGAGGGTGTCGGCGGCGTGGCGTTCGTCGTTCATGGCGCGCGACTCCGCCAGCGCCTCGGTGAGGCACGCGGTTGCCGCTTCGTAGGCGTCTGCGCGTCGATAGGCCATGCCCAGCTGGATCAGCGCGTCACGCGTCTTTGCGCGTTCGCCGCCGGCGCGCAACGCGGCGATGACGCGGCGAATGTCGTCGACGGCGCCTTGAGTCTGTCCGGCCTGTGCGCGCGCCGCCCCGCGCCGCTCGTAGATCGCGAGGCGTTGCCGTTCGTCCAGTGACTGCGGGTGCGATTCGGACAGCACGACCGCGCGATCCAGCCAGTGCAAGGCATCGCGCATCGCGAACAGCGCCTGCGAGTGTTCTGCTGCGAGAACCAGGTAGCGGAGCGCCTTCGGCCAGACGTGAGCACGCTCATAGTGCTCCGCAAGTTGGGCGTCGCGGTCGTGCGTTGCGCCTTCGCAGCGGCGTTCCAGGGATTCAGCCACCGACTGATGCAGCAGCATGCGCCGCACCCCGCTGATATCACGATAGACCACTTCGCGAAGCTTGTCGTGGCTGAAGTCGTATACGCCGCCCTCGGGTTCCTCGCGCAGCAAACGGCGCTTGACGAGTGCCTCCACCGCGTCGAGCAGCTGCGCCTCGGGCACGCCGGTCACGTCGAGCAGGGTGTCGAAGTCGAAGCGCCGGCCGAGGACCGCGGCGGTTTCGAGTAGCGGCCGGATCGCTTTGGGCACGTGCGCGAGTCGCACGCGCACGGCGGCACGCAACGCATCCGGGAGCAATCCCGGCCCCTCGCTCACGCGCGGTTCCAGTTGTGTCTCGCCCTCGCTCAGGGACTGCAGAATCGACGTCAGGAAGAATGGATTGCCTTCGGTTTCGCGATGCAGGCGCTCGGCCAAGCCGGGTGCACCGGGGTTCACATCGGCGAGCGCCGCGACCAGGCGCTCGGTATCTGCATAACCCAATCGGGCGAGTGGCACACGGCGCGCGTCGGTGTCGCGGCGCAAGCTCTCGACCAGCCGTGCGAGTCGCTCGTCGCTGTCGACGTCCTCGTCCCGATAGGCGTAGATCACGAGCAGCGGGCGCTGAGCGGCGTGGCGGGCAAGGTAATGCAACACTTGCGCGCTGGCGTCGTCGGCCCATTGGATGTCGTCCACCATGAGAATGGCCGGACGACCGTCTCTCGACGCCTCGAGGAGTTGGTCCACGGCACGGGACAGGCGCGCCTGTCGTGCCTCGGGAAAATCGTTCGACAACTGCGGCAGGTCCGGAAAATGCTCGCCTACCTCGGGAACCAGTGCGGCGAGCTCGGCGAGCGATACGGGCGCCAGATTGCGTAGCGCTGCGGCCGATACGCGGTCGAGCGCGCGCGTGACGAGGTCGATCACGGGCTGGTACGGCATCGCGCGTTCGATCTCGTAGCAATTCGTCGCGAGCGTCGGAAAGCCCTGGGCATGTGCGTAGCGCGCGACCTCACGCAGCAACCGGCTCTTGCCGATACCCGGCTCGCCTTCGATCAGGACGGTGTATCCGGTGCCGGCGGTGAGCCGCGCGATGAGTCCGATGAGCAGGTCGAACTCGTTACTGCGGCCGACGAAGGGCGTGGTATCGCTCGCGGAATCGATTGCCGAATCGAGCGGGGAATGGGTCGGTGCGGGCCCGGCGGCGCGCGCGTCGCTGCCGGCCGGCATGGGGTCCAGTCGCAGACGGTTCGCGGCATGCACGGCACGTGCCGCGGCGAGGAAATCGCGCCGCTCCTCCTCGGGTATGGCCAGCGACGCGGCGAGCCGTTCAGCGAGCCGCCGCGACGGGCGACGCTCGTCGGCCTCGATCTTTCTGATCGTGAAACCCGAGCAACTGACCCGCTGGGCGAGTGCCTCCTGGGTGAGATCCAGCGCTTTGCGCCGCCGCCGCAACCAGTAGCCAAACGAATCTGTCCGGTCCTGCACGTCGTCCCACCCTCGGTTGCTTCCGGCGCGTTTGAGTTTAGCAGCTTAGTCCCCGCTTTTGTCCCGCTTTTTGTCCCGCTTTGCGTGACCCCGCGCCCTCCCTCCTGGAGTGGAATAGCGGCATGTCGATCGGCAACACCAGACCCCGGATCCGACAACGCGCAACAGGACCGCGTTGCCATACCCTGATAAGCCCTAATCCACATCATTAAAGGAGCATAGCCATGTCAGCAGTCATTTCTACTTCCACACCAGCCGTTGACCTTGCGGCCGTGAAAAACAAGCAGCAAGTTGCCTGGTCCGCCGGTGACTACGCCGTTGTCGGTACCACGCTGCAGATCGTCGGCGAATCGCTTTGCGAAGCGCTCGACCTGCGTGCCGGCGAGCGCGTGCTCGACGTCGCCGCCGGCAACGGCAATGCGACACTCGCTGCCGCGCGGCGCTGGTGCGACGTCGTCTCGACCGATTACGTTCCGGCACTGCTCGAGCGGGGGCGCGCCCGGGCGAGTGCAGAAGGCCTGCCGGTGCAGTTCGAGCAGGCGGACGCCGAGAACCTGCCGTACACCGACCACAGCTTCGATGTGGTGTTGTCCACCTTCGGCGTGATGTTCACTCCCGACCAGGAGAAGGCGGCTGCGGAAATGGCGCGCGCCTGCAAACCCGGCGGCCGGATCGGCCTCGCGAACTGGACGCCGACAAGTTTTATCGGTGAACTGTTCAAGCTGATGGGCCGGTACGTGGCTCCGGCGGCAGGCGTGAAGTCACCCGCGCTCTGGGGTACCGAAGCACGGCTGCGCGAGCTGTTCGGAAAGCGGCTCGGCTCGATTGCGATCGAGAGCAGGGAGTTCGTGTTCCGCTACCGCAGCGCGGCCCATTGGCTGGAAGTCTTTCGCACCTTCTATGGCCCGATGCACAAGGCGTTCGGGGCGCTGGACGCCGCGAAGCAGAATGCGCTCGCCGCAGACCTGATCGCCCTGGCCGAACGGTTCAATCGCGCGACCGATGGTTCGCTGGTGGCCCCGAGTGAGTACTTCGAGGTGGTTATCACGCGCGGATAGTAAGACGCTTCATCTGGCCGTCCTGATCGAGGGTGGCGTTAGGTGGTAGTTGCATCCGGCTGCAGCAGCTACTGTATTTTTCTCATGCAGCCTTATAAACCTGAAAGGAAATAATCATGAGCACTACACTCTATCAACGTCTGGGCGGAGCGGATGGCATTGCCCGCCTCGTGGACGACGTCATGGCTGCGCATCTGGATAACCCTATCGTCAAAACCCGCTTCGCGAGCATCAAAGACCTGGAACGCGCCAAACGGATGGCACGCGAATTTTTCTGCGCAGGCTCCGGAGGCCCGGAACCCTACACGGGTAAGGACATGCTCGCCGCACATAAAGGCATGAACATCAGTGAGCAGGAGTACCTGGCGGTGACGGACGACATTGTCGGCGCCATGAACAAAAATAAACTGGATGAGGGCACGAAGAATGACGTGATCGCCATTCTCTACTCGCTGAAGGGCAACATCATTCGCGTATAGCAATGCCTAACCCTCATACGCGAGAGAACAACCCCTGAAGTGCGCGACATCTCAATAATCTGGAGGGGAGAATGATGACTCAGACTGAAAAAATCAAAACTCTGCGCATCGTCCTGGTGCTCACAGGGCTAACCTTCACGTTCGGCATCTGGCCGCTCGGCATCGTCTGGCCGTCTGGCTGGGTTTGGCATGAAGCGGGGCGCTCGGAGTATCTGGAGATGATCCTCGGCATCTATGCCACGCTCGGCGTGTTTCTGATGCTCGCCGCGCGCGATCCGATGGCACACCGAAGCCTGATCTGGTTCACGGTCTGGTCGAGCATCGTGCACGGCGGGATTATGGGTCTTCAGGCTGTCTCCGATACCCGGCACATCGGGCATCTGTGGGGAGATGTCGCGGCCTTGCTTGCCGTTGCGGCGGTCCTGGCCGTGCTGACCCCGCGTCCGGTTACTGCAACAAGCTAACCACCAGGCCCATAACCCGTCGTTCACCAGGTGTGCAAAACGGCGATCCGGCCGACAACCAGTCAGGCGCAAACACGTGCCATTTTGAGAGGAGCCATAAGATGAACATTAGCGATGTCATGATTCACATCAATGAGTCCCTGAACGTAGAAGCACGCACATCTCTCGAAGAATCAATGCGACAGATCGAGGGAGTCGTAGCGCCCAGGTTTAGCCCCGGCAAGGAGCACCTCCTTGTGGTCGCCTATAACACGGAAGAAACCAGCACTGCAGCCTTGCTGGAGAAGGCCCGGGCAGCAGGTTATACCGTCCAGCTGGTGGGTGCGTAAGCGAGGTGGTCCAGATTTTCTGATGGATTCCTGTCCTCAGCGACGCGGCTGATCGCGCGACGGTATGTTGTAGAGATAGGCGCCGAGCAGTAGGCCGAATATCGCCAGTGCAACTTGCAGTTCCAGCCAGGGCACAAAGTACACGATCGATATGCTCAGTGTTACTGCCATGAGAATAATGGCGGTCCATTTCACCCGATAGGGAATACTGCGGTAACGTCGCCATTCGAGGATGGTCGGGCCGAGCATGCGGTTGTTGAGCAGCCAGTTGTAGAATCGTGTCGATGCCCGGGCGTAGCAGGTGGCGGCCAGGAGCATGAACGGTGTGGTTGGCAGCACGGGCAGGAAAATGCCGGCAATGCCAAGCGCCACGAACAGTGTGCCGAGCGCCAGGAAGACGACGCGCACGGTCAGGGAGTTGTGCTTGCGCATTTCGGCGCTGTAATCGTGTTTTTCCATTGATGGCTAGTGGATGGCAAAGGCAGGACAGAATTGTTTATACAATAAACCAGGATCAGGAAACACCGGAAGAGATATTAATCACGAGAATAACCGGGTTAGAGGGGAGTTATCTTTAACCCGGGGCATATCAGGGGTGATTAGGCGATCGCACATTTCCAGCCAAGCTTCCTCCGGTGTCCACCAGCATAACCACCTCTGGCGACGGCAGCGTTCTCGTCCCTGTATTACTTGCGTGTGTTATAGTCCATCACTCCACCACCTGAGGAGTTGATCCTATGGCGTTCAAAAAGAAACTCTCTCCTGCGGCACGCGCCGCCTCCGTAATGAAAGCGATCTCGTCAGCAGAAAAATCCGCCATGCAGGCGGTTGCCGGTTGGGGCAAGACGACCGAGAAAGCACTCAGCGCTTCCGAAAAGAATCTCGCCGCGGCATCCAAAAGAGCCGGGCGCATGAAGGCGCGCGCCGCCAATGCGCTCAAGCGCGTGCAGCGAGCCAAGGCGAAGGAAGTCAAGGCAATTGCCAGCGATGCGCGCAAACTGGTGCAGACCGAGCTGGCCTCCGCGCGCGCCACGTTCAAGGCGGCGCGTGAATCGCACGCCACCGCCAAGGCTGCACATAAACTTTTCCAGCTGGTCGAAAAGGGTGTGGTGAGCGGTGTGCAGGCAGCAGAGAAAGCCGCACAGCCAAAGAGATTGCGTCGACGCCTCAGAAAGATGATTGCCTGAACCCACACGCCACCAACTGGAATGTTGGCGTCCGGCCTGTCAGCCGGGCGCTCCCATCTCTGCTGTCCGGCCACCGCAGCCGTGTCGTTCGGAACAATTGTGATCTGAAATCGAATTGAGGGTTCGCATATGGCCGTCTGGCTTATCCCCGCGCTCAAGGCCGTTCTGCCGCATATCGGAACAATTCTTTCCGTTGCTGTCCCGGTGTTCACCAAGAAAAATCCTGACGCCGATGCCAATCAGGCGCTCCTGCAACAGCAAATTACCGAACTTCAATCCGCGGCCTCTCAAAACGCGCTGCACATTAAAGAACTTGCGGCACAACTGCAAAGCACCGTGGCGGCCCTGGAGCAAGCCGCATCGATTGCCGAAAAACGGCTGCAGCGCGTATTCCTGGTTTGTATCGTGGTGATTTTCCTGTCTGTAATCTCATTGAGTGCCGCATTGTATTTAATTTTTACGCCCCTATAGCTCGTTGCTTGTTTGATTCCGGCTTGTGTTCAGGCCCCTGAGAACATGCCTTGCGCGCCCGTGGTAATCCAATCCGGGATGGACTATTGGCGTGAGATGCGCGCGTGTTTGACCTAAAACACATCCGGCAGACAGAAAATACACCGGAATCACCCAATTATTGATTCGCGTCAAAGCGAATCAGTTCTTCTTGGAGTATTTATTTATTATTCAAAGATCCATAAATTTCCTTGTTTGGCGGCTTTATTGTTGCCCGCCGCAGGATGATTTGGATGAGGTACACATCAAGACCAGTGCCGATTCTGTATTGGTGTTATGTCCAATTGACAGGATGAGAGCCCAGTGACAGGCAGAACGGCACGGTGAGGGCGAAAGGGGGAGTGATATTCCTGTCCTTTTTTAATGAGGAGGTATCCCATGAAACACAGCACCAAGAACCAGGCAGAAGGCAAGTTTCACGAAGCGAAGGGTAAGGTCAAGGAGGCTGCCGGGAAACTGATCGATGATCCAGAGTTGGAAGCCGAAGGCAAAGCTGAAAAGATCGCCGGCAAGCTTCAAGACAAGATCGGTCAAGTCGAGAAGGTCGTAGGGAAGTAATGGCAGGGGAGTCCATATCATTCACTAGATTAACGATTCGCCAAGTTCAGGCAAAAGGAGAAGAAAAATGCTTGAGACTATTGCCGTCATCTTGATTATCCTCTGGCTTATTGGTTTTGTCAGTTCGTACACAATGGGCGGACTCATTCATGTCCTCTTGGTCATTGCGATCGTGGTGATTCTGGTTCGTGTCATTCAAGGTCGGCGCCTGTAACGACCTTGGAATGGTTTTATGCAGTAGGGCAGTAGACAGCGCGGTTCGGTTGCCCGCGGCCCCGGTTTTGATGTCACTCCCTGGCGCGCTGTCCGTAGTGGGGATCCGGGAGTTTCATTAAAAATAGGAGGAGACGCAATGAACGCAGTCAGGATTTCAGCAATCGTGTTGATCGTGGCCGGCGTCCTGGGGTTGGTGTATGGCAGTTTCACCTACACCAAGGAGACCCATCAGGCCACGCTCGGACCGATCGAGATGTCGGTAAAGGACAAAGAGACGGTCAACGTCCCTATTTGGGCTGGCGTAGGGGCGATAGCGCTTGGTGGCGTGCTCCTGCTTCTTGGAAGCAAGAAGAGCTAGCCGCTGCATCTGCTGCCTGCAAGGACACGCCTAAACTTGGGCGTGGAGACTGTAGTATGCCTGCAGCGAGGTCAAGCGAATAAAGGCAATAAAGACGAAATGAGTTTATGCAAGACCCGCCCCAGGCGTTGTGACCTGCAGCATTGCATGACCTGGTCCTCGCGTTGCGCAGTTCACGGTGGGCTGCCGGTGGTTGTGCCGTTTGAGTCGTGTGCCGTTAGAATTACCGCGAGCCTGGATCAGGCCGATGTCAAAATCACTTAAGATCATTCTCTTCGCCGTCAGCGGGCTCGTTGGTCTCCTCGTCCTCGTAGCGGTGGCCCTGCTTCTTTTTGTGGACACCAATGCCTACAAGCCCAGACTGGAAGCGGTTGCCTCGGGAGCCTTGGGAATGGAAGTCAGAGTCGGCGGCCGGCTGGGGGTCGGTTTTTTCCCAGGGTTGCTCGTCACGCTGGAGGATGTGCACATTCGTAACCGGGGGGCGGAGGTTGCTTCCGCAAAGGAGGTCAGGCTTGGGATCGATCTCCTCCCTCTGCTCCAAAAGAAAGTCCGGGTCGGGAAAATCGCGCTGAAACAACCCAGGATCTCCATCGAGCGGGACCGCGACGGCAAGTTCAACTTCGAAAAACCGGAGGCGGCCGGGGGGACGTTACCCGCTCTGGATCTGGAAAAATTTTCCCTTTCGGGCGCGACTCTGCGCTACGCGGACAAACAATCCGGGGAAGGATTGGAGGCCGGGGACTGCAATCTGGACGTGCGCCGCCTGCGGCTTCCAGGCGGTGAAATCCCGGACCTTATGAAGCATCTCTCCTTCACGGCGGTACTCGCCTGCAGGGAGATCCGGACAAATGACGTCACGGTGTCCGATTTGAAGTTCTCGGCCGACGGGAAGAACGGGGTCTTCGATCTCAAGCCGGCGACAATGCGCGTCTTCGGCGGGCAAGGTTCGGGGAGCATCCGGGCGGACTTTGCGGGCGTCGTCCCCCTTTACCAAGTCCGCTATTCCCTTTCGCAGTTCCACGTCGAGGAGTTCCTCAAGATCCTGTCACCGCAGAAGGCCGCAGAAGGGCTGATGAATTTCTCCGCGACCCTGTCGATGCAGGGAAGGACCGCGGGAGAGATAAGACAGACCGTGGAGGGGCAGATCTCGCTGCGGGGCGAGAACCTCACACTCCATGGCCGCGATCTCGATCGGGAGTTCTCCCGGTTTGAGTCCAGCCAGAACTTCAATCTCGTAGACGTGGGCGCCTTCTTCTTTGCCGGACCTGTCGGCTTGGCGGTTACCAAAGGGTACAGCTTTGCGAGTATCTTCCAGGGATCGGGGGGCCGCAGCGAAATCCGGACGCTCGTCTCCGACTGGAAGGTCGAGCACGGCGTGGCGCAGGCGCAGGACGTGGCCATGGCGACGAACAAGAACCGGGTCACCCTTCGGGGAGGGCTCGATTTCGTCAACGAGCGGTTCAATCACGTGACCATGGCGCTGATCGACGCCAAGGGCTGCGCCAAGGTGCGGCAGAAAATACGCGGCAGCTTCCGGAAACCGGTGGTGGAGAAGCCGAACATCCTCAAGGCCCTCACCGGGCCGGCGCTTGAGTTGCTCAAGAAGGGGAGGGAGCTTTTTCCTGACGAAGAGTGCGAGGTGTTCTACGCCGGTTCGGTGGCGCCGCCGAAATGAAGATTGCGAATGCCCGGGTCAGTGGGCAATGATCGCCACTATTCTAGATAGCCAACCTGAAAACAATTCCTCTCCGGCTCGGGTTTTGGCTGCTGGTAGTCTCCAAAAAGGTGTAATGTCTCTATCCAAGCCTGTATCCCCATCAGCCGGGATTGGCGGTCCAGTTATCGGTAGTTATTGTTCATGACAGGAGAAGCTATGAAACCACGGAACCTGTTTTTGCTTATTGCAGCGGGTTTGATTCTTTCCGCACCTGCGGTGTTTGCCCAGCAAGGGGGCGGTACGGGCGCCATGATGGGTGGTGCGCCGGATGACATAAAGACAATGATGCAGGAGCCGAATAAAGCCATGGCCCAGGCATCCGTTCTGTACATGACCGTGTTCACCAAGTCCCTGCATACACAGTCTACGGAAAGACGGGACAAGATTGACAGTCATTACATCAAGGCCGCGTTCGCGGAAATGAAGCGCGCCCACAGCATGATTGGAAGCTTTCAGGCGGCCCATGTTAAGACCATGGACGCGGAGATGAAGGAAAAAGTAAAAATGATGATGATGAGGATGAACACCAACCTCGCGGACATCCAGAAACATCTGGACGTTCTCGACAAGGAAGTGAACGGAAGGCAGGATTTGGACGTCATCGCCGACCGTACCGGTGCAATCCTGAAGCACCTGGACGACATGCCGAAACCCAAGCCGAGCGGGATGGACATGCCGGGCGGTAAACCGATGATGCAATAACCTTGTCGGATCTCAATAGTGGGGCGTGTCAGCGTGCGTTTCACGTTTGTGTCGCGCTCTCCGGCAACACGAGTAACTAAAACGCCAATAGATAATTTGCCGGTGCAATCAGCTACGGCTTACCCGAACAAGCCGTCGCTGTGCACGCACTGGCTCATCTGGTTGGCTGTCGACTCTCCATAATCTCCGACCAATGTTCACGGCAATTGGTACAACCCCGATCTACTTTATCCTTTACGATTACTGATTACTTTACAAGGATATTCCGTTCATCCGCGATATGCGGCAACTTGACGCACCACCCGCCGACCATATACTGGCCGAGCTTCATCACCAACGCGCGCTCAGCGTCGGTATGCGATCAATCAATATCAAGAGGAAACGCCGCACCGACACAATATTCGCAGCACGCCATCGTCAACACTACGCAGAAGGAGTGTGCCATGAACGGAGGGATTTCGTGCAGTGATCGTCGATCGTTGTGGGGCAGGACCATCGCAGGTGTCGCGTTTGTCGCTGCAATCGTTATAACCATCACCGTGTTCGCCGCCGGGCCACCGGCGCCGAATGTTTCCATCAACTCCACCAGTCAGAACTCGGCCGACGTCGGGGCCTTTCCTTACGGCTCGCCTCCGGTCGCGCAGCAGCCGTTCACGGGTACCGGCAGCTACCAGCTGGTCGGCATCAACGACCTCGGCATGCACTGCGGCGATTTCGATACTCGCATCGCCAGCATCCTGCCGCCGTTCCAGGTGTTGCTGACCCAAGTCATTCAGAAAGGCAGTGAGCCGAGGATCCTCGGGCCCAGCCAGGTGGATGTGTTCTACTCGGCGGCGGCGAATCCGATCGACCCGATCCTGACCCAGACCAGTCCCAATCCGTTCACGGGTCTGCAGTCCAACGGCCACGTCTACAAGACCAATTTCTGGAACGTCATCGCGTCGTACGATCCGTTCTATCCACCCAACGTGTTATGCACGCCCAACCCGGCTGGCTCGGGCAACTGCGTGGTGCCGCCGGACAAGGGCTTGCCGGTGCCGAACGTGGAGAACCTCTATATCGGCCCCGATGGCCGCGTGAACAGCGGCGATGAGTTCCTGTCCGCCGTTCAGCATGCGATGCCGGGTATTACCAGACCTTATTTCGCAAACAACCCGCAGCGGGTCGAGGAACACTACAAGAACAAACCGTTCTTTGTGAACTTCCCGTTCGGCTACGTGGCGGACAACGTCAACTGGTTCGAGGGCGCTGGCATTCCGTATGCAGCGTTCGACGACTTCGGACGCGAAAATGCCTACCCGCTGGTGCGGGTGCAGGCCAAGACCAAGAGCGGCAGCGTGCTGGCCTCGCTGGACACGGTGCTGCCGATCTCGGGCGAGGCGAGCTGCCGCAACTGCCATGCCTCTACGCAGGATGTGCCGGTGTCGCCGGCCACGCCGAATGCGGGGCTTGCTACCCAGCCGCTGTCGGCGGCGGGCCTGCCGGTGACGGCGGCGTTCAGTGATCCAGAATTCGGCAATCTCCCGCCGAACGTCAGTATCGAGTACGCAACTGACATCAACCTGCTGCGCTTGCACGACTACCGGCATGGTGCCCGCTACGTCAACAGCGCCGGCGCCGGCACTCCGTGCTCGATCAGTGCCGCGAGCCCGAACGGCAACAGCAACTGCCTGACCAACAA
>DATMWS010000167.1:0-20463 GCA_035562135.1 Thiobacillus sp.
CAGCGACTATCAACTGACCCTGACCTCGGGCGATTTCGAGGCGCTGAAAACGGCCTCGGCCGTGGTCGAAAAGCGGCTGGAATCGGTGCGCGAGATCGAGGACGTCAACAGCAACCTGGAACTGCGCAACCCCGAACTGCGCGTCAGCCTCGACCCGATCGAGGCGGCGCGCCTCGGCGTCACCGCGCAGCAGGTGCAGCAGACGCTGTACGACGCACTGGGCGGGCGCCGCATCAGCGAGATCTACGGCGCCAGCGACCAGTACGTGGTGAGCATCAAGGCGCTGCCCGAAGCGCAGCTGAACCCGGCGATCATCGGTCAGCTGCCGCTGAAGACGGCGTCGGGTGAACTCACCCGGCTCGATGCGGTGGCGACGGTGGAGGCCGGCGTGGGGCCGGTTGCGGTGCATCACTACGGCCAGCAGCCCGCGGTCACGCTGTCGTTCAACCTCGCTGCCGGGGCCTCGCTCGACGCTGCGCTGGCGGCCGCGTTCGAGGCGGCCAGCGAAGTGGTGCCGGCCGAGGTGGCGCTGGAATTTACCGGCGCCGCGCAGAAGTTTCAGGAGTCCACCGTGCAGCTACCGCTCTTGCTGCTGTTCACCGTCGTCGTCATCTACATGGTGCTGGCGGTGCTGTACGAACACCTCGGCCACCCGCTCACCATCCTCACCGCCTTGCCGCTGGCGGGCTTCGGCGCGCTCTTGGTGCTGCTGCTGATGGACGAGGAGCTCAACATCTTCAGCTTCGTCGGCATCATCCTGCTGGTGGGGCTGGTGAAGAAGAACGGCATCATGATGATCGACTTCGCGCTGGCCCGGCAGCGCGCGGGAATGAGCGCCGAGGACGCCATCGTCGAGGCCAGCCTGGTGCGCCTGCGCCCGATCATGATGACCACCTTCGCCGCCATCTTCGCCACGCTGCCGATTGCGATCGGCTTTGGTGCCGGCGGCGAGGCGCGCCGCCCGCTCGGCATCGCCGTGGTCGGCGGCCTGCTGTTCTCGCAGTTCCTCACCCTCTATATCACCCCCACCTTCTATGTGAGCATGGCGCGGCTGGAAGCGGCGCTCGCGCGCTGGCGCGGCCGCTCAGTCGTCTAGTCAATCGCGGGGAGGGTGTTGATGGGGTCGCATTGTGCGTATCCGCCAGGCCAGCCTCACGCCAAGCCATGCAAAAGAACTGGTGGATTGTTAGTCGCTTGACGTCACCCAAGCTTCCCCTGTAAGTTTCCCCGCACAAGCGGCCCGTGCAAAGTACATGGGTTCGCGTTGCGGAAGAACACAACAATTCAAAGCAATACGCGAAGGGGAGGGGGAGCCATGTCGAGTGGGATGCGTTCGTGCGCGCAAGGCGCACGTGGGAACGATCAATTAGTAACCCCTCTGGAAAAGAACAATAAATGGAGTCTGACCCCGTTTATTTCGTTTATTTCTTTGTTTCTGCTTTTTATCAGTCTTTATTCTATTTCCAACACTGCTTACGCCAACTATCCAGCCACTAAATTTTATATGACATATCATAACGGTGGAGAAAACCCATCCGATTATGAATATTTTCTAAGCGCAAGTGAGGCTTTAATTAGAAAAGTAGAAATAATAAACAGTGAACTTCCTGATCATACAGCAGTAGATATAACATATTGCAGAGCACAGACCGACTGGAGGCTTGTTTATATAAATGCTGAATCACCCTATAGCCAGTATGTTTCTGCTCACGTGGAAGCGTATACGATCCCTTGCCAGGGGACCAACTGGCAAGCTGTTCAAATTGGATCTGGCATACAAATAGATAAGCGTTATAAATGTTCTTATGAAGTTATCTACAGCCTGCATGAACATACCTGTTACGGTCGTCCTCCCGCTCCTAAATCACATGGTGGCGACTGTGATGCCAGCACACCTCACCCAATAAAAATCAGCACGGGTAATAAATGGCTTCTAGAGCCTGATTATGATTCTAAGTTTGGTAATTTCGCCTTTAACCGTTATTACAACAGTCAATTGACCTATGGAAATGCGAACATAGGCCTGGCTTGGGGGCACTCATTTCATAGAAAAATCACTACCGACTCTTCAGGCAATTTTGTAACGGTCTTACGTCCCGATGGTAAGCACTATATTTTTAATAAAAATACCGATGGTTGGATTCCGGAAGGCGATATAGTTGATCGTCTTGTTGAACTTAAAGATAACGCGGGACTTCGTACAGGCTGGATTTACATTGACTCCAATGGCGAACGGGAAACTTATAGCGCAACCGGTCAGATTGACGGCAAATTACTCACGCTTACCGACCGTACAGGTCTTACCCAAACACTCAGCTACAGTTGTAATGAAGTCAGTGCTAGCTGCCCTGTCGTTACGCCCTCCACAACTGCACCAATTTCTGGATTGCTTATCAAAGTCACAGATTCACTAGGCAGCCAACTTAACTTCACTTACAACACCCGGGGTAACATCAGTACCATGGCCGACCCCTCAGGCGGTTTGTATATTTACGCTTATGACAGCAACAATAATCTGGCCTCCGTTACCTATCCTGATAACAAGGTGCGTGCTTATCACTACGAGAACGTAACCTTCCCTAATGCCCTTAGCGGCATTACTGATGAGAACGGAAATAGATTTGTTACCTATGATTATGATTTAAACGGTCTTGCAATCTCGGAGCAACTTGCAGGGGGGGTAGAACAATATTCCTTGGTCTTTAACAATGATGCTTCGGGCAATCCGAGCAGCACCACTGTCACAGACCCCCTCGGCACCGCCCGCACGCACTCCTTCACCACCATCCTCGGCGTCGTTAAAAGCACCGGCCAGTCGCAGCCCGGCGGTTCCGGCTGCGGCCCGGCGTCGTCCGCCACCACCTACGACGCCAACGGCAACGTCGCTTCCCGCGCCGACTTCAACGGCATCAAGACCTGCTACGCCTGGGATCTCACGCGCAACCTCGAAACTGCGCGTGTCGAAGGCCTGGCGTCCGGAACGGCCTGCCCGGGCAACCTTGCCAGCTACATCCCCGCTGCCAATACGGTCGAGCGCAAGACCCTCACCCAGTGGCACCCCAGCTTCCGCCTGCCGGTGAGCATCACCGAAGCCGGCCGCGAAACCAGCACCGTCTACGACAGCCGCGGCAACGTCACCAGCACCAGCATCAAGGACACTGTCCTCAATAGAACCCGCACCTGGACCACTGCCTATAGCTACCACCCCAGCGTCCCCGGCGTCCTTGCGCAGAAGATCGAAGACGGCCCGCGCATCGACGTGGCGGATATCAGCACCACCGACTACTACCTCCCCACCGAGAATTGCCTGGGCGGCCACTACGGCTGCCGCGGCCAGGTCCGGCAGATCAACAATGCGCTCGGTCACGTGACACGAATCACCCGATACAGCGCTCACGGCCAGCCCGAGGAAATCGTCGACCCCAACGGCCTCGTCACCGCGCTTGCCTACGATGCCCGCCAGCGGCTCATCCAGCGCAGCGTGGGCAGCGAATTCACTCAGTACGACTACGACGGCGTCGGCCAGTTGAAGCAGGTCGTGCTGCCGTCTGGCGCCGTCGCCCGCTACGACTACGATGCGGCCCACGGCCTGACCGACATCTGGGACGAAGACAACAACCACATCCTCTACACGCTCGACGTCATGGGCAACCGCGTCCAGGAAGACGTCTACGCCGCCGCCGGCAACCCCGTTGCCACCCGGAATCGCAGCTTCGATGCCTTGAACCGCCTGTGGCAGGACATTGGCGCCGTCAACGCCGCCACCGGCAACCGCCCGGTGACCACCTACGGCTACGACGCCAACGGCAACCTCAAGACCGTCCAGCCCCCCCGGCCAGCCCGCGACGAATTACCAGTACGACGCGCTCAACCGTCTGTTCCAGAGCACCGATGCCCTCGGCGGCGTCAGCCAGACCCGCTACGACCCGCTGGACCAGCTGCTGGAAGTGCGCGACCCGCGCAACGTGACCACGGTCTATCAGGTCAACGCCTTCGGCGAACAGACCCAGGTCGCCAGCCCGGATAGCGGCACCACCCACAAGACCTACGACGAAGCCGGCAACCTCAAGACCAGCACCGATGCGCGCGGCAAGAAGAGCACCTACAGCTACGACGCCCTCAACCGTCTGATCGGCATCAGCTTCTCGACCGGCAATCCCATCAGCTTCAGCTATGACGCAGGCACGAATGGGGTGGGCCGGCTCGCCGGCATGACTGACGAATCCGGCACCACCCAGTGGCAATACGACCTGCACGGCCGCGTCACCCTCAAGGTCGCCAGCGTAGGGGGCGTGCCACGCAGCGTGGGCTATCACTACGACGCCCAGGGGCGGCTCAGCCATCTCACCTATCCTTCCGGCAAAGCCCTCACCCTGACATGGCGCGCCAACAAGCTCGACGCCTTGACCCTGGACGGCCAGCTGGTCCTCGGCAACGTCCAGTACCACCCCTTCGGCGGTCCGCGGCAGTGGAGCTTTGGCAATGGCCAGCTGGTCAGCCGCAGCTACGATGCCGACAACCGCCTGGTTGCCTACCCCCTGGGTAACGCCCAGCGCAGCCTCGCCTTCGACGACGCCGGGCGCATCACCCACATCGGCGACAGCAATCCCGCGCTCAACCAGGCCATCCAGTACGACGCGCTCGACCGCCTCACCGGCTGGGCCACCCCCCTGTTGAGCCAGGGCTTCGGCTACGACGCCGGCGGCAACCGCACCAGCGCCACCTATGGCGCGTCCAGCTACAGCCATGTCGTCGCCGCCGGCTCCAACCGCCTGCAAAGCGTGGCCGGCCCCACGCCCAAGGCCTACCAGCACGATGCCGCCGGCAACGCCATCCACGACGGCCGCACTAGCTTCGCCTACAACGACCGCGGCCGGCTTGCCGGCGCCAGCAACACGCAGGGCACCACCAGCTACCTGATCAACGGCCTCGGCCAGCGCGCCGTCAAGACCGGCCTCGAAGGCATCCGCTTCGTCTACGACGAAGGCGGCAGACTGCTCGGCGAATACGATCCCGGCGGCGCCCTGCTGCAGGAAACCCTGTATCTCGGCGACATCCCCGTTGCCGTGATTCGTTGAGGAGGAGCGAACATGAAAAATATCCTGTCCGCTCTGTTGAGGTCCATCCGCAGCGCACGCGTGTTGGGACTGTTGTTGAGTCTCGTCACAACACCTTTGTATGCGGCGGCAGGAACCTTGGTCCTGCCGGTAAACAACGCTGCTTACACGGCTCCCGCGACGATCCCTCTTTCAGTCGGCGCTTCCGCACCAACGGGGAGTACCGTCACAAAAGTTGAATTCTATGTAAATGGGTCCCTGCTCGGGGCGTTAACGACATCACCTTATAGCGCCAACTGGATCAATGTTGCAGCCGGAACGTATACCATTTCCGCCAAGGTTTTTGATAGTGCAGGGGGAGTCGCGACCACCAACTCTGCCATTGCCAAAGTGTATGCAGCGGATCCCGCTAACACGGCGCCTGCAATAAGCCTGAATTTCCCGATGGCGAGCGCCACGTATACGGCCCCGGCATCGGTCCCCTTGAGCCCAGCAGTCAGCGATAACGGAAGCATCAACCGCGTCGAGTTTTACGTAAACAACGCCTTGCTGGGGACTCTCACAGCGCCACCTTACAACTCGACTTGGAGCAACGCTCCGGCCGGTACCTATACCATTGCCGCCAAGGCCTACGATAATCTTGGGGTTGCCACCGTCTCCGCAACGAAGACCATTACGGTCTATGCAACGAGTGCCAGCAATGTGGCGCCCGCAGTTACGTTGGGGTCGCCAATCAATAACGCAACGTACAACGTGCCTGGCACAGTTGTATTTAGCGCAGCAGCCACCGATACGGATGGCACGATCAATCGGGTGGAGTATTACGCTAACGGCGGTCTGCTTGGTGGCTCGTCGACTCCCCCGTATTACGGCACTTGGCAAAACATCGCTGCCGGCACTTATCAAATTACGGCAAGAGCCTACGACAATCTAGGGGCAATAACCAACTCGGCGGCGAACACCATTGTCGTTAACACCGTTAGCGCATCCAATGTACTGCCAAGCGCAAGTTTGAACCTGCCGGTCAACAATTCCACCTACAGCGCACCATTTGATATTCCCGTTTCCGTCGCCGCCACCGATAGCGACGGATCGATCAATCGGACGGAGTTTTACGCCAATGGTGTTCTATTGGGGATCAAGACCTCCCCTCCCTATGACGCCATTTTGGCTAATGTAGGTGCCGGCAGCTATGCGATCACGGCAAAGGCATTTGATAACCTTGGGGCAGTGACCACCACAACGGCCCATACAGTCGTGGTCAACACCCCAAGCACGAATAACTCGCCGCCCGCCGTAAGTATTACTGCCCCCCTGGACGGTGCGATCTACACGACCCCAGCAACCTTTCTTCTGTCGGTCGCGGCCACAGATACGGATGGGACAATTAACCGTGTGGAGTTCTACATGGGGAGTACTCTCATTGGTGTTGGCACCGTCCCACCGTATGAGGGGACGATATCCAATTTGGGGCCAGGTACTTATGCACTGACCGCCAAGGCTTATGACAACCTGGGTGCGGTGACCGCATCGAGCGCGGTGAACATCACCGTTGCGGCGGCCAACGTGGCGCCGACGGTCTCGATCACGGCCCCGGCCAACGGAGCCACCTACATTGCGCCGGCGGCGATCACGATCACTGCCACTGCCGCGGATTCCGACGGCACTGTCAGCAAGGTCGAGTTCTACAACGGCGCCACCCTGGTGGGCACCGACACCAGCAATCCGTACAGCCTGAGCCTTAGCGAAGTGGCGGCGGGCAGCTATGCCTACACTGCCAAGGCCTACGACAACACGGGGGCCATCACCACCTCGGCGGTGGTGAACGTCGCGGTGAACAACAACGTGGCGCCGACGGTGAGTCTGAGTGCGCCGGCCAACGACGCGAGCTACCAGTTGCCTGCGACGGTGGGTCTCACCGCCACGGCGGCCGACAGCGACGGCACCATTGCCAAGGTCGAGTTCTACGCCGGCACCGCCCTTATCGGCAGCGACACCGACGCGCCATTCGGCATCGCCTGGAATGACGTTCCGGCCGGCAGCTACAGCCTTACGGCCAGGGCGATCGACAACCAGGGTGCAGCCACAACCTCCGCCCCGGTGGCCATCACCGTCACCAGCGCGCCGGTGGCGACTTCGGTCTACTACCTCTACGCTGACCACCTGAACACCCCGCGGGTGATCACCGACGGCAGCAACAAGGTGGTGTGGCGCTGGGATTCGGACCCCTTCGGCACCGATGCGGCGAACGAGGACCCGGATGGGGATGGAGCGAAGTTCAGGTACAACCTGCGGTTTCCGGGGCAGTATTACGACCTGGAGACGGGGCTGCATTACAACTACTTCAGGGATTACGAGCCGGGGACGGGGAGGTATGTGCAGGTAGACCCCATCGGCATCGCCGGAGGGCTCAACGTTTACGAATATGCAAACTCCAATCCGCTGACGTTTATTGATCCGCTGGGATTAACT
The DNA here is from genome assembly GCA_035562135.1 of Thiobacillus sp. Lineage (GTDB taxonomy): Bacteria > Pseudomonadota > Gammaproteobacteria > Burkholderiales > Thiobacillaceae > Thiobacillus. The sequence goes on from DATMWS010000167.1 coordinate 7,530, forward strand.
GGGATATTGCCTGGCCCAATTCCATTGCCGCTGCCGCCAGTGCCAATTACTCCTATCCCTGGCGGTAGTTCAGGTGGAACGAATAGCAATGCAACACCGTATCCAGGTGAAGGCAGGGACAGGCCTACTGAAAGACCGGATCGTTGGGAACAGAACAAACCTCAGCAATGCAGCAATGACGAAGACAAATGCAAGAAACGTAAGAACTATTGCATTACTTTCTGCCAATATGAACTCGATTTCCCGGGACGAACGGGCCATGACAATACCGCTGCCTTTCGCTCATGTGTTCGTCGGTGCATGGCGCAAGTGGGTTGTTCTTATTAGAGGTGTTTAACAAAATTATGGATCAACAAGCGGCAAAAGAAATAGCTACTGCTACTGACGAGGTATTTGGCGGAATCGGCAGACTTCTGGATGTTGTCAATGCGTCGTGTGAGGGTGATACACGAAAGCAATTCCAGCTTGCGATTGGCAAGGCGATAGCCGAACTCGACTTGGAAATTCTTGAGCCGATTTACCAGCAGTTTCCAGAGTTGCGCCCGCCCGATATGGAAGAGGTACGAATTCCGTAACAGATGTAATTTCTAAAGAAGAAAATCCTCCCCCATACCCGCTACGCGGGTAGTTGCTAAATCGAAGGGCCGCCTTGCGCGGCCCTTCGTTATTTCCGTTTCTCCGTCACGAACCCGATCGAAAGAGAAGGGCCGCGTTTGCGGCCCTTCGTTTATTTCTGCTTCTCCGTCACGAACCCGATCGGCTGTTTCTTGTTGGGCTCCGGCGGCCGCATCAGTTCACGCATCGCATTGATCAGCCCCGCGATAGCCTGGTCATGCGAATCGACCTTGTGCGCCAGCTCGTTCAGCTTGGCCGCCAATTCTTTGTTCCCCGCCAGCAGCTCGCGCAACGCCACGAACGCGCGCACCACATACACCGACACCTCGGTTGCGCGCGGACTGTTCAGAATCGTCGCCGCCATGATCGCCCCGTGTTCCGTGAAAGCGTAGGGCAGATACTTGCGGTGCTGCCCGCGCCCGGCTTTTAAGGTCGCAAATCACAAGCCGGGGTCAGGTCTCAATACTGTTCGTTTAGACGAAATTCGCGGCACTCCGTCGTTTTGACAAGGGCATCGGGTCGAGTAGAGCCGGAGAGCAGTCGCCTCTTTGGCCTCGGGGTCTGGGGCGAACATGGCTGGCAACAACAGGGGACAGACCACGGTTAAATTCTGTCAAGTGTTAAAGAGAAGGCCTCCCCATACCCGCTGCGCAGGTAGCTGCTAAATCGAAGGGCCGCGTTTGCGGCCCTTCGTTCATCTTGGTGTGATGATCCCGAGCGCCTCGGTCACGCTGACGATCCGCGTCCCCTGATACGTCCCGACATCGAGCAGCCCCCGATCCCCGGTCACCAGCAGATCGGCCTTGGCCGCGAGCGCCGTACCGATCACCACATCGTCGTCCGGATCGGGGGCGATGCGTGGAGTTGGTGTTGGCCTTACCACCTGCGTCAATTCCGCGTAGCCATCCACCAGTTGATCGACCGTCAGCAGCGAGGCCGCGATTTTCTTCTCGAACTTCGGGCGGGCGAGAATATCCGTCAACTCCGCCAGCATCGCCACGCTGGTAAACAACTCGATGCGCTTCTCGCGTCTGGCCTGCAACAACAACTTCGGATTGCCACCCCACAACATCGCCGAGACGACCACATTCGTATCCAGCACCAGCCGCATCAACCGGCGGCCCTGGCGCGGCGCTCCGCGCGCATCGTGCGGATTTCCTCGGCCACGTCCTCCGGCGACATCGCGGGCGGTTCGGGGGTCTGCTCCATCCGCTCCAGCGCCGTAAAGAACGCATTCTGGCGCCTTGCCTGCAACTGCTCGCGCAGCAGCTTTGCCAGTGCGGCCTCAGACAGCAGCCCGGCCTGCTTTGCTTCCTGTGCCAATTGGTCGGGCAGATTGATATGTACGGTCGTCATGATCCTTCTCCTTTAGCGGCTGGCGGCCTGCGCCAGCACGGTATCCAGCATTTGCGTCACGAAGCGCTGCTGCGCCTTCCGTCACGTTGCGTGTGCGGCGCTAGGCGGCGATGCGCGCGCCCAGCGCCGTAAAAAACAGTCGTCTCGTTGCTGATCGCCATGGTCGCTGAACCCTGATCCAAGTGTATAGCCATAACCTATGTATGGCCATAACGATAGGTGGTTTCTGCTTCCAACCGCTCCACGTCGAGAGCCGGGGTCAGGTGAATTCACGCCCCGCAGATCAAATGCGCGAGCCTGCGCATCGATGCCCCAGCCACCGCTTTCCCGGGCGGGCTCAGCTTGACCAGGAAACAGGCAGGCTCAGCCGGGCCCGGAGCCCGCCATCCGGACGATTGCCGAGCTCGATTTTCCAGGCGTGCGCCCGGCAGATTTCGCGCACGATGGCGAGCCCCAGTCCGCTGCCTGTGCTGTTGCGGGCGCTATCGATCCGGTAGAAGGGGTCGAAGACCTTTTCCAGCGATTTTTGCGGGATGCCCGGTCCACGGTCGAGGACGTCGATATGGACGCTGTCGCCGTCCTGCGTGCAAAGCAGGTGCGGCGCACTGTCAGGCGCATAGCGCCGCGCATTTCCCAGCAGGTTGACGAGAATGCGTTCGAGTGCGGGGGCATCGGTAAGCAGGGTGAGGGTCACGCAGGCGAGGCATTCCGCCTGCTGTTCTGCTGCCACGCGCGCAAGCCAGGGTGCGAGGTCGAGCGGTTCGGGCGGGCGCAGGCTGATGTCCCGGCTGTAATCGATGAAGTCGCCGATCATGCGGTCCATCTGTTCCAGGTAACGCTCCATGTCGTCGAAGAGGGCGGGAGCGGGGTGCGCGCGCGCCAGTTCCACGGCCATGCGCAGGCGGGTGACCGGGCTGCGCAGGTCGTGCGATACGCCGGCCAGCATAGTGGTGCGGGTGTGCGCCTGATCGCGCACCTGCTGGGCCATCTGGTTGAATTCTCGGCTCAGTCCGTCGAGTTCGGTCACCCCGTTTTGAGCAGGCAGCGCGGGCGTTTCTCCCCGCCCGACTGCCTGGGCAGCCCGTTCAAGATGGGTGAGGGGCTGCGTCAGGCGGCGCGATACGCGGTGCGCAACCAGCAGCGCCAGCGCCAGGGACAGGCCGAGGATGACCAGCACGGCCAGTGGCGGATTGGTGCCGATCCGCTTGCGTTCGAACAGAAAGCGCAGGCGCACGCCGTCCTGCTCGATGTCGGCGACATAGCATTGCCGGGTTTCATCCCAGGTCACGGCGGCGGGATGGCCGGTCAGCGCGCCGAGTTTTTGCTGCAGCAGATAGACAAAGGGCAGGTAGCTGGTGCGCCGCTCGAGCGGCGCAGCCGCATCGGCAAGCTGCAGGCCGTGTTCGGCTTGCAGCGCGGTTTTCAGGGCTTCACGGCGTGCTGCGGGCAACTCAACCCAGGTTTGCGCGGACAGCGTGATCAGCGCGGCAAAGTCATTGGATGCCGTGCGCAGCAGCGGCCACACCACCCACCAGGCCGACAGACCAAAAGCGGCAATCTGGAAAACGGCAATCCAGGCGACAAAGGTCAACGTGACGCTGCGCTTGAGGGAGCGCGATTTCATGCATCCTGCCCGATGAAGACGTAGCCGGTTCCCCAGACGGTGCGGATATAGCGCGGCGCTTCGGGGGCGTCGCCCAGCTTGCGGCGCAGGCGCGCCACGCGGGCGTCGATCGAGCGGTCGAACGGCAGCCGGTCCGGGCCGCTGGCCGCGGTGACCAGATCGTCGCGCGAGAACACGCGCCCCGGATGGCTGGCAAGTATTTTGAGCAGGGCAAACTCCGCCGTGGTCAGCGTGACCGGCTCGCCGTTCCTGCACAGGGTGCGCCGCGCGATATCCAGCACGTACTCGCCGAAGGCAAGGGTGTCGCCGGGCGAGGTGCGGGTGCGACGCAGCAGCGCTTTCACCCGTGCCAGCAGCTCGCGCGGATTGAAGGGTTTGGCCAGGTAATCGTCGGCGCCGAACTCCAGTCCGAGGATGCGATCCACTTCCTCGCCCTGGGCGGACAGCATGAGGATCGGCAGCGTTCCGGCCAGCCGCCGGGCGATCGACAGGCCGTCCTCGCCCGGCAGCATCACGTCGAGGATCAGCAGATCGGGCGCGAGACGCGCCAGCGCCGCATCGAGTCCACCGCCGTGGTCGAGCACGGAAACGCTGTAGCCCTGACCCTGGAAATAGGTGGACAGCATGGCCGAGAGTTCACGGTCGTCATCAACGATCAAGAGGCGCGCATTTTCCATCTGGCTAGCCTACCACCGGCCGCAAGCGTGGCGAACGCCTGTCACAGATTGTCATACATCGTCGCAGACGATCACGGCGCCGGCACAGCGCGATGACAGGCGGCCCGGATACTGCCCTCCATCGGACAAAGCCGATTTTTACAACGCTGATGGAGCCCGCCATGAAAGCCGTACTTGCCACCCTGTCGATGATTGCAGGTCTGAACGCCGTCCACGCGGATGAACTGGAACTAACCGAGCCGCAGATTGAAGAGAAGAGGGCCGCTTGGGGCGCGTTGCCGGACGAAGAGAAAGCCGCCAGGCAAGCTGCCACGAAAGTAAAGCTCCAGCCCACCCGCGAAGCCATGCAAACCAAAATGCAAGTGCGCATGGCCAACCGCCCGTTTGGCCGTCGCTAAGCGCCGGTCTTCCACCCTGACCCAGGAGAATAGTATGACCCGCAACTGGATTGCCCCCGCCGTGTTCACGATCACCAGCCTGTCCGCTGCCTTGGCGCAGGCCGGCACGGTCACGTTTCTGCATTACAACGACCTCCATGCTCACCTGACCTCGCATGCCGACTTCGTATCGGACACGGCGGGGCTGCCCGGCGCCACCGCGTACCTGGCCGAACGCGGCGGGCTCGCGCGGCTGGCGACGCTGATCAAGCAGCAGCGTGCCGCGTATCCGGCAAGCGTGCTGATGAATATCGGTGATACCTATCACGGCGGGGTCGAAGCGCTGTACACCAACGGCAACGCCATCGTCGATCCGGTGAATGCGCTGGGCATCGACATCGGCGTGCCGGGCAACTGGGATTTTGCTTATAGCCCGGCGGTGACCCGGCTGCGCTACGGCTCGCCCAATGCGATGGAAAAACGCCTGCTGGAAGCGGCGGCGGGCATCACGATCAAGCGCCCTGCCTTCCCCAATCTGGGCGGCAACGTCACCCTGACGGTCGGCAGCAATGCAGGGCAGCCGCTGATGCCCGCCACCACTACCAGGACGATTGATGGCGTCAAGGTGGGCTTCATCGGCATCACCTCCGACATCGTTCCAGAAATGCATAGCGTGCTGGCCACCGGAATGAGCTTTCTCGCCGGCGAGACCGCCTACCGCGACTACGTGAACAGCAACGCCGCGCAGCTGCGCGCGGACGGTGCGCAGCTGGTGGTGGTGATGAGCGAACTTGGCATCCACAAGGATGCGCGACTCGCCGACGTGATCCAGCCGAACAGTGTCGACGTGTTTTTCTCCGCCCATACCCACGAGGCGATATTCGAGCCGCTCGAGGGCAAAAGCGGCGCGCGGGTGGTGGAGGCGGGCAACGACGGCTGGCTGGGACGGATGCGCGTGACGGTCGAGGCGGGTAAGGCACCGAGCTTCGACTGGGCCATGCTGCCGGTGACGCCCGACCTGGCGGAAGACGCCGCAACGAAAGCGCGGGTGAATGCCGCGCGTGCGCCCTTCCTTGCCGACGCCGACCGGGACGGCGAGCTGGATACGCCGATCGCGCTGCCGAATATGGCCATTTCACTCACGCTCACCCAGCCGATCAATCGGGTCGCCGGGTACGTCGACGCGCCGCTTGATCGACGCAATGCGCTGGAGTCATCCTTCAACGATGCCTGGAGCGAAGCCTTGCGCGGCTACGCCGGCACCGATCTCGCGCTCACCCCGGGATTCCGATTTGATGCGGTGATCGCCCCCGGCGAGACGTACGAGGACGGCCATGTGGCGCAGGGCGACGTGACGCTGGAAGACGTGTATCGCTATTTCCCGGTGCCCTACAGCATGGCTACCGGCACGGTCAGCGGCGCACGCCTGCAGGAGGTGGTCGAGAGCAATCTCAGCGGCGTGTTTTCGTCCGACGCGTTTTCGCAGCACGGCGGCTGGGCGGATGGCTGGGCTGGAGTGAACCTGCAAGTCAATCTGGCGGCCAACGACGGTGTGCGCGTTCAGGCAATGACGCGCCCCGACGGCAGCGTGATCGCGCCTGCCGATAGCCTGAGTATTGCCGGTTGCCAGCGTCCGCTGGACGACGCCGACGTGCTGTGCAGCTACAGCGGGTTTGCGAATGTCACGCCGCTGCTCAACCCGGCCACCAGTCAGGCCTGGCTGGTACAGGAACTGTTCGCCGAGCTGTTGGCGCAGGGGCAGGTCAATGCGCCGGCGACCGCAACCATCACGGACACGGCTGCAACGCCGCTATGGCCCCGGCAACAAGCCGTGCAGCCGCTGCTCGCCAATGTCACCGCCAATGTGAAGACCATCGCCAGCGGGCTTACCTACAACCGCAAGACGGGGCTCTATACCGGCACGATCACCGTGAGCAACCTCGGCAGCCAGGCGCTCACCGCGCCGCTCAAGCTGGTGTTGGCCAATCTGAGTGCCGACATCACCCTGACCAATGCGCAGGGTGCGTTGTATGGCCAGCCATTCGTGCGGCTGCCCGCGCTGGCTGTGGGCGGTTCGGCCACCGTGGCCGTGATATTCAGCAATCCCAAACGCAAAGCCATTTCGTATCAAGCGCAGGCCTGGAACGGCGGCGTTTGATCAATCAGGAGACCATCGTGTTCAAACACAAGCTGTTCAAACCCACCCTCCTTCTGCTGGCGCTCGGCATATCGCTTGCCCAGTCGGCCCACGCCGGCATCTGGCAGGTGGATATCGACACCTCGTCCCTTGCCGGAATCGGCGGCTATCTGGACCTGCAGCTCAACCCCGGCGGTGCCGATGCCCAACCCGTGCAGGCGCGCATCGGCAGCTTCAGCACCGACGCTACGCTGGGCGCGGGCGTGGCCGATGGTGCGGCCAGCGGCAGCCTGGCGGGCGTGCTGGTTCTGGATAACACCGACGCGCTCAATGCCTGGCTGCAAGGCCTGGTATTCGGCAGCCATATCGCCTTCACGCTGGATATCGATGCCGTGCTGGATGCGGGCAGCGGCAGCAGCTTCGCCACCCTGCTGTGGGATGCGGACTTCAACCCGCTACTCGCCGCAGCGGGAGAGGATGCGGCGCTGCGCATCGACCTGATGCCTGCCGCTGCCCCCACCTGGGGGATGTCGTCCGCCGTTCAGGTCAGCGCGGTTCCCGAACCTCCCATCACGGCGATCCTGCTGGCCGGGCTGGGACTGATGGGGTTCGTCGTCAAGCGGCGCACGTCAAGCTAAACGGAATAAGTCGGGCGCGCCGGGCGTGGCCCGACTTGTTGCGGATCACGATGACTGAATCGCACGTCCTGCTATGTGAGCATGGCGCGACTTGAAGCCGCGTTGATTCGTTGGCGTGCGCGCTTTGCCTGATTACATCAGCCAGGCCAGCGCGGCATAGCGCGCCAGCTTGCCCAGGGTCACCAGCAGCAGGAAACTGCCCACCCCGACGCGCAGCACCCCGGCGACCAGACACAGCGGGTCGCCCACCACCGGCAGCCAGGCCAGCAGCAGGCTGGGGCGGCCAAAGCGATTGAACCAGCGTTCGGCGCGTGCGATGTGCTGATCGGTTTTCTCGCTGCGCCGCCGCACGGCCTGCCGGCCAAACCGTCCCATGCCGTAGGTGATAAGGCTGCCGAGCACGTTGCCGGCAGTGGCCGTCACCACGCTCGCAAACGGATCGGCGCCCTGGTGCAGGCGATACAGCAGCAGGGCTTCGGAGCCGCCGGGGAACAGGGTCGACGACAGCAGCGCCGACCCGAACAGCGTCCAGTCCATCGCCGCTCCGGTTAGCCCGGCTTGCAGGCGCCGAGACGCTTCGCGCTCAGCTTCTGGCTGAATTCGCCCATGCCTTCCATCGCCGGGACGAAGCGCCCGCTCATCAGGACGTCGTAGCCGGTGGCATGGGTGGTGCCGCTGGCGCGGCCCACCATGCGCTGGCCGCCTTGCATGGCGCAGTTGAAGTCGTAGCTGACCTGATTGCCGCTTTCACTCAGCTTGCTGATCGTGCAGTCCTTGTTTTCGTTGGCGGCATAGGCCTTGCCGTCGGCGACATCCTGGGCGGTGAGGCATTGCCGGAACGTCATCACCGGCATCTGCATCGGTAGGCCTTTCATCACGATCTGCACGGAAATGTCATACAGGCCGGGCTGCAGGGTGGGTGCGGCGGCAGCGGGCAGGGCGGTCAGGATGAGCAGGGCGGCGGTCAGCAGGGGGCGCATGGCGAATTCCCGGGATGGAGGAAAGCAAAGTGTTGCACAGCGCCTGACCGGATTAAAGCGGGCGCCGCGAAAAGGCTCAGACGGTCGATCGGGGCATCGTGTCGTCGTGTATGCGTTGGGTTTTCAGCCAGGCCTCAAGTTCACCGGGCGCCAAGGGTTTACTCATGTAATAGCCTTGCGCATGGTCGCACCCCATTTCGTGCAGCAGGTCCCACACCTCGCGGCTCTCGACGCCCTCAGCCACCACTGTGAGGCCGAGATTGTGGCCGAGGCTGAGTGTGGCTTGCACGATCGCCTGATCGCTCTTGTCCTCATCCAGTCCGAAGACGAAGGATTTGTCGATCTTGAGAATGTTCACTGGCAGCGATTTGAGGTAGGCCAGGGACGAAAACCCGGTGCCGAAATCATCGACCGCGATCTGGATGCCAAGCGCATCGAGTCCGTTCAACACCTGCATGACCAGGCGCGGGTTCGACATCATCGCGCTCTCGGTCATTTCCAGCGTCAGCGCGTGTCCGGGCACGCCGTGCGTCCGCAGCGCAGCGCCCACCCTGTCGGCCAGCTGGCTGTCATGCAGGTTGTGCATGGACAGATTGACCGACAGATGCAGCGGCAGGCCCTGGCTGTGCCAGCGTGCGGCCTGCGCCAGGGCTTGATCGATGACGGCATCGGTCAGCGGCCCGATCAGGCCGATTTTCTCGGCCAGCTCAATCACCAGTTCCGGCGAGACCTGGCCATGCTGCGGATGGTGCCAGCGCAACAGGGCCTCGACGGAGGCCACTTCGCCAGTGGTCAGCGACAGGATCGGCTGGTAATGAAGCTGAAGCTGGCCCTGCTCCACGGCCAGACGCAGGTCGGTCACCATCGCCAGGCGCGAGAGGGTGTGCTCGTCCTTGGCCGGGTCGTACAGCGCGTAGCCGGACTGGGTGCGCTTGGCGATATACATGGCCACGTCGGCGTGCTGCAGCAGATCCTGGGGATCTTCGCCATGTTCCGGGTAGGCAGCCACACCGATGCTGCCTGCCACGTAGAATTCGACGCCCTTGAGGTTGACGGGCAGCTTGAAGGTGTCGAGCAGCTTGCCGACGGCCTGCAGCGCCTCGTCGGCGGTGGTGCCGGGGAGCAGGATGGCGAACTCGTCGCCGCCCAGGCGCGCCACGGTATCGGCCTCGCGCAGGCAGGCGCGCAGGCGGTTGCCGACTTCGACCAGCAGCGAATCCCCGACCTGATGGCCGAGGGTGTCGTTGACTTCCTTGAAGCGATCCAGGTCGATCATCAACAGGCAAAGCCGCTGGTCATATCGGCGTGCCAGCTGAATGTCGTGCTCGATGCGTTCGAACAGCAGGGTGCGGTTCGGCAGGGCGGTGAGCGCATCATGCAGGGCGCGATGTTCGAGTTCCGTCTGGCGCAGGCTCACCTGATGGTGCATCTCGCCGAAAGCCTCGACCAGGTCGCGCGTCTCCAGCGTGCGCGAGGCCGGCATTTCCAGGCCGCTTTTGCCCATGGCCTCGGCCTTGAGTGCGCGCGTCACCACGGCGATCGGACGCAGCACCAGCCGGTCCGTGGTCATCAGCACCAGCACGACGAAAATCACCGCCAGTCCGGCCACCCCCCACAGGCTCCAGGCCAGCTTGGCAGCGGCCTGGGCGATTGCATCCGCATCCTGCGAAAACGCGCCGCTGAAGGCGCTTTCGAGCCCCAGCAGCTGCTTGTTGATGGCGTCGACGCTGGGGGCGATCTTTTCCTTCATGATCACGGCGTCCATGCGCCAGCGATCGCCTTGATGAATCGTGCGGACCTGCTCGAAACCGCCATGCCAGGTGGCCACGGCGCGGCGCAGGTCGTCCAGTGCGATGCCGCCTTCGAAGCCGACCTTGCCCTGGGCATTCAGGCGATCGAGTTCCTTGAAGGTTTCCTGAGCCTCCCCGTACATGGTGGCGATGCCCTGTGCCTGCACCGACAGCGCCGACTCGTTGAACGAGCCGACGCGGTTGGCCAGATACAGTCTGAAATTCGACAGCATCTGCATCCACAGCCGCTGCGCCCGCAAGAAAGCTTGGTAGGTCTGAGGATGTTGGGTTTGCGCGCCTTCCATATTCATTTCATTGAAGATGATGGCCAGGGCGTTGTCGGCGTCGACCACGCTGGGCGCCATGATCCGGTTGCCAACTGCCAGTGAGGGGTATTGCCGGGCGGAATCGAGCCGGGTGGCGACCAGTTCGCCAATTTCGGCTTGGAGCTGGGTCAGCCGTTGGAGCATGCCCTCGGTGACCTGGCGTTGCCCGTGCTGGGCTACCCAGTCGGACGCGTTCAGAACCTGGGCATGCTCGATGGCCTCGGCCAGTGCGCTGTCGAAGCGGGTCTGGTGCGCCTGCACGCTGGGCTCGAGCAGAAACAGATCGAGCGACTTGTAGGCCTCGAACAGCCCGGCGCGGACGCCCTGGATCGATTCCGACAGCGTGCCGCGCACGTCCAGATTCTGGGCGGCCTGGCCCTGGGTGTGGCGCAGGCCCAGGTAGGCAAACGCCGAAACCAGCAACACCAGGCCAACCACCAGCAACGCAAACAGCGTGTACTGCGTGCGCAGGCTGCTCAGTGGGCGATCTTGGCTTGGGTTGGGCAAAGTCTGTTTAAGGGGTACGCAGATATGTCTGGCGGAGTATCACGGGGCACTCAATCGCAGTCAATCATGGCTTTATATATGTGGCACAGTCAGCCCGGAATGGCTCGATTGATGTTGTCAATCGAATACATCCAGATTATACGTTGGATCGATATATTGATAATCTCTACTATCGCTCCTGTCTTGATTGACATCATTAATCAACCGAACAGGAGAGCCCACCATGCAAAACACGAAATCCCCAACCATCCAGAACCTCGAAGCTGCTTTCGCCGGCGAGTCGATGGCCCACATCAAGTACATGTGGTTCGCGCGCCAGTGCCGCAAGGCCGGCGACGAAGCCACCGCGAAGGTGTTCGAGGACACCGCCGCGCAGGAAATCCTGCACGCTTTCGGCCACGCCGAGCTGCTGTTTTCCGACGAGACGATGACCCCGGCCAAGTGCCTGCAGTACGCGATCGATGGCGAAACCTACGAATACACCGAGATGTATCCGAAGTTCCGTCACGAGGCAATGCAGGAAGGCCATGACGCAGCGGTAGCCGAGATCGACGAACAGATCGCCGAATCGAGGGAGCACGCCGAGATGTTCAAAAGCGTGCTGGAAAAGGCAGCCAAGCGCTTCGCCGCGTTGGCCAAGGTGGAAGAGAAGCACGCGAAGCACTACCAGGCGCAAAAAGACGCGATTGCGGCCTGAGCGAATCACTGAACATCATTTAATCAATTGAAAGGACACATCATGAAAGCTTGGCAATGCATCGTTTGCGGTTATGTTTACGACGAATCCAAAGGCGACCCGGAGCACGGCATCGCCCCCGGCACCCGCTGGGAAGACGTGCCGGATGGGTGGGAATGCCCGGACTGCGGCGTCTCGAAAGCAGATTTCGAAATGGTTGAAGTCGCCGCGGTCTGATCGACCGTTGCACCGGCAGGCGCGCCACCCCAATGGCACCGAAAGGTGCGCGGCGCCTGTCGCAATTTGAATACAGGAGTTTTCCATGCACCCCATCGTCATCGTCGGTTCCGGCCTCGCCGGCTACACCCTGCTGAAGGAAGTCCGCAAGCGCGACACGGTCACGCCGGTCACGCTCGTCACCGCGGACGACGGCGCGTTTTATTCCAAGCCCAACCTGTCCAACGCGCTCGCCACCGGCAGGACGGCGGCGGCACTGGCGAGCGCCAGCGCGGAGAAAATGGCGGTCGACCAGAACGCGACGGTGCTGACGCATACCCGCGTGACGGCGATCGACACGCAGGGCCAGCGCGTGCGAACCGGCAGCGGCGAGCTGGAATACAGCAAGCTGGTGCTCGCGCTCGGCGCCGATCCGTTCCCGCATGGCCTGTCCGGCAGCGGCGCAGCCGGCGTGCTGGCGGTGAACGACCTGGCCGATTACGCCGCCTTCCGCAACGCCATCGACGGCAAAAATCGCATCGCCGTGCTCGGCGGTGGGCTGATCGGCTGCGAGTTTGCCAACGATCTGGCACACGCCGGATTCGCGGTCGATGTGGTTCACCTGGGCGGCTGGCCGCTGGAACGGTTGTTGCCGGTCGAGGCCGGCCAGCGCCTGGCCGACAGTCTCGCCGCGCTGGGTGTGAACTGGCATTTCGGGCGCACTGCCAAAAGCGTCGAGCAGACCGCGAACGGCTATCGGGTGGTGCTCGACAACGGCGACGCCATTGACACCGATGTCGTGCTCTCGGCAATCGGTTTGCGGCCGCGCACCCAGCTGGCGCAGGCGGCCGGCATCCCGGTCGGGCGCGGCATCCAGACCAATGGCCTGCTGGAAACCGGCGCAGCCAACGTGTACGCGATGGGCGATTGCGCCGAGGTCGAAGGCCTCAACCTGCCCTACGTGCAGCCGCTGATGGTGCAGGCGCGCGCGCTTGCTGCCACCCTCACCGGCACC
>DATMWS010000168.1:0-3548 GCA_035562135.1 Thiobacillus sp.
CTCGGGATGCGGGACTTCCAGCACGTCCACCGTACCGTCGTTGGCGTGAAAATCAAGCATGCTTGATTTTCACGCCAACGACGGTACGGTGGACGTGCTGGAAGTCCCGCATCCCGAGCACTTGAGTCATGTACGACAGATTTTTGCGGTGGCGGCAAAAAATAGCCTGCTTGCAGAGGAGGCCGTGCTTGCATCCAACGCAGGCCTGAATCTCAGCATCATCGACATCATGGAAACCGCCCAGCGCAACCTGGCCATCCGGCTGGAATCCCGGGGGCGGGCAATGGCGCTCTTCTCCTTCATTGAAACCGGCGGCTTGCTGACGCTGACACTGGATGGCGAATTGTGCATGGTGCGCACGCTCGGGGTAAATCAGGCGCTTCTCGAAACCGAGGGCGTGGACAATGCGCTTGAACGGCTGACACTTGAAATCCAGCGCACGCTGGATCATTTCGATCGCCAGTTTGGCGGAATTCCGGTTGACCGCCTGTTACTCATCCCAATGGAGCACGTCGAACAGTTACGCGAAGGTCTGGCCACGAATCTTGCCATCAAGGTCGAGGTGCTGAACCTTGCGGATGCGCTGGATGTCTCGGGGTTTCCGGACGTGAATGCCCTGCCGATTCCCTGCTTTCACGCCATCGGCGCAGCATTGCGGATGGAAGACACCCAGCCATGAGCCAGCAGATCAATCTCATCAGCCCGCTGCTGCTCAAGAAGCGTTATGCATTTGGCTTGCGTGAAATGGGCCTGGTGATGGGCTTGATACTGGTGTGTGCGCTTGCCTGGGCGGGCTATCTGCATTATCAGGCCAGCGTGCTTGTAGCCCAGGCCGAACAGAAGGAAGCCCTGCAAGCCGAGGCGCAGCAGGCACTGGATGAACTGACCCTCGCCGCCACCCGGCCCGTGAGTGCGCTGCTGACCGAGCGCGTCAAGGCCACGCAGGCTCAGGTGGCGCAACGCGAAGCGCTGCTGGCGTCGGTCGGACACACCATCGAACAGACGTCAACGGGTTTTTCTCCCCGCTTGCGTGCGCTCGCGAATGGCAGCACGGAAGGCGTCTGGCTGAATGGATTTACCCTCTCGCCGGGCTATGTGGCGCTCAAGGGGGCGGCCCTGAGCGCGAGCTTGTTGACGACGTATATCGATCGGCTCGGCAAACAGGCGCCCTTTGCAGGCATGCAGTTTTCAGGCATGAATGCCGTGCTTGCAGCATCCAAAGGCGAGCGCGCAAGCCAAACGACCGCGCTGCCCGACCACCTGGATTTTGACCTGTATTCGGGCAGTCCGGATAAGGCGACAGCGCAAGGAGGATCTCATGGTCAGTGAGAAATTGCGCGAGATCGCTGCGCGGGTCGGCATGATGAGCCTGCGGGAACGTGTTTTCATTTTCGTGGCCTCGCTGGTGGTGATCCTTGCCCTGGTGCAAACCCTTTTGATCGACGCGGGCCAACTCGGCAAACAGCAGGCGAACGATCGCGTGCAGGTTGCCGAGGAGGCCCTGGTACAAATCGGGCAGCAGCGGCAACAGCTCGAGCGCGAGGCCGAGCGCAATCCGGATCGGGCGGCACGGGAGACGCTCGCCGGGCAGGAAGCGCGACTGGCGGCGTTGAATGCGGAATTGGACAAGCTTCAGCGTTCGCTGATCCCGCCCGAACGCATGAACCAGGTATTGAAAAATGTTGTGCAGGAGCAGAGCGGCATCCAGGTTGTTGGATTCAAAACGCTCAGCCCGCAACCGGTGGCCTTGCCTGATGCCGCCGAGGGCACCCCCCCCGGATTTTATCGGCACGGTTTTGAAGTCAAGGTGAGCGGTCGATATTCCGAGCTGGTCACGTATCTTGAACGGCTGGAAGCCTTACCCTGGCGTCTGAACTGGATCGAGGCGACGCTCGATGCCGCCGCCCGTCCGATACTGACGCTCACTCTGACCGTACACACCCTGAGCCTGGAGGAAGCATGGCTGCGCGTATGATGGTGTGGGCCTTGGCCGCGCTGCTGGCCACGCCGCTGGCCGCCGCTTCGCTGCCGGATCCCACTGCGCTGCCGAAATTCCGGGCAAGTCCGGATGCCGCGGGTTCGAATGAGGCGGGGGTGCATGAGACGGCCGCGCTGGCCTGGATGAGGGTGAACGGGCATCACTCGATTGCCTGGTATAACGGCACCACGGTCAAGGTGGGCGACTCGGTGGATGGCGAACGGGTGACCGCTATCCATGAAGATCACATTGTCCTTTCTGGCAAGGGTGGGCGCCGTGCCGTCTACCTGCTCGATCACGCGATCCGCACACAGCAGCAAGCGCAACCACGCCCGGCCCGGAAAAACAGGAATTGAACATGCATAAACATATAGTCTTGGCTGTATTGGTATTGACCGGTTGTGCCAGTCCATTTGGCAAGGACGGCAAGGATGCGATGAATGCCGCGCTGGAAACGCCCGCCCCCCAGCCGGCGCCACTTGCCCCGCCGCCGGCTG
The DNA here is from genome assembly GCA_035562135.1 of Thiobacillus sp. GTDB lineage: Bacteria > Pseudomonadota > Gammaproteobacteria > Burkholderiales > Thiobacillaceae > Thiobacillus. Next base: position 2,476 of record DATMWS010000168.1, read on the forward strand.
CCGTGCGGCAGGCCGTGATGGACGCGGTGCGCGAAACGCCTGTTGCGCTGAAGCCGGCCAGCGCGGAGCCCCGCTTCAGCCTGACGGTGAACAATGCCAAGGCGTCCGAGGTGTTCATGGGCATGGTGACGGGCACGCCCTACAGCATGCTGGTGCATCCGGATGTCACCGGCACACTGACGCTCAATCTGAAGAACGTGTCGGTGCCCGAGGCGATGGAGGCGGTGCGCGCGCTGTACGGCTACGAATACGAAGTCCAGGGCAAGCGCATCATCGTGCCGTCGCCCGCCATGCAAACGCGCATCTATCATCTGAATGCCCTGGCGATGCAGCGCAAGGGCATGTCGGATATGCGCGTGGTGTCCGGATCGGTCAGCACAAGCGGTGGGGGTGGCAGCAGCGGGGGTTCGTCTGCCGGTGCATCCAAATCGCTGGAAACCAGCAGCGTGCAGACTTCGACCGATTCCAAATACTGGGAGGAAGTCACTACTTCCCTGAAAACGCTGGTCGGCGAGAGCGGCAGCGTGATGGTGAGCCAGCAATCCGGAATTGTCATCGTCAAAGCGGCGCCTGCCAGCCTGTTCATGGTGGAAAAGTATTTGCGCGCGTCGGAACTCGTGAGTGCACGTCAGGTGATGCTGGAAGCCAAGATTCTTGAGGTGCAGCTGAATGACGGCTTTCAGTCCGGGATCAACTGGGCAACCCTGCAAAATGGCGGCAAGGTGGCGATCGGTGTAAATGGTCTGAATCCGGATGGATCAGCCTTTAATCAAAATAAAACGGTTACTGAAATGCTGGCCGGAGCCATCCCGGGGCCGGCCGGGAGCCTGTTTGGCCTGGCGTTCAATGATGGGAATTTCGGTGCGGTGATCAACCTGCTCAAGAGCCAGGGTGCGGTGCATGTGTTGTCCAGCCCGCGCATCGCCACCCTCAACAATCAGAAAGCGGTGCTCAAGGTGGGGACGGACGACTTTTTCGTCACCGAAGTCACCGGCGGCACGGTGGCCGCGCTCGGGGTTCCGGCCACACCGCCCAACGTCGTGGTGCAGCCCTTCTTTTCCGGCATCGCGCTG
>DATMWS010000169.1:0-34460 GCA_035562135.1 Thiobacillus sp.
CTGTCCTCGCGCAGGAATTTTTCCTGATGGCGGCGACGCGTGTCGTTGTCCATGCCGCCGTGATAGGGCAATGCGGTGAGGCCAGCCTGCTTGAGCGCGTCGGCGGTTTCCTCGACCTTCTTGCGCGTACTGCAATACACGATGCCGGCTTCGCCTTTGTGCTCGCCCAGGAAATCCAGCAACTGGCGGCGCGGCTCGGATTTTTCAGCAATGCGGTAGCGGATGTTGGGGCGGTCGAAGCTGGCGACGAACACGCGCGCGGCGCCGAGATCGAGCCGGGTGAGGATTTCGGCGCGCGTCGCGGTGTCGGCCGTCGCGGTGAGCGCGATGCGCGGCACGTCGGGAAAGCGCTCGTGCAGCGCCGACAGACCGAGATATTCCGGGCGGAAGTCGTGCCCCCATTGCGACACGCAGTGCGCTTCGTCGATGGCAAACAAGGCAACCCGCGCCTGTTCGAGCAGGGATTGAAAACGCGGCGTGAGCAGGCGTTCCGGGGCAACGTACAAAAGCTTGAGTTGGCCGGACACGAATTCGCGCTCGACCCGCATCGCCGCCGCATTATCCAGACTCGAATTCAGGAACTCGGCAGCGATGCCCAGTTCTTTCAAGGACGCGACCTGGTCCTGCATCAGCGCGATCAGCGGCGAGACGACCACTGCGCAGCCCTCGCGCAGCAGCGCGGGAATCTGGAAACACAGCGACTTGCCGCCGCCGGTCGGCATCAGCACGAGTGCGTCGCCGCCCGCCACGAGGGTGTCGACGATAGCCGCCTGCTCGCCGCGAAACGCGGGATAGCCGAAAACACGGTTGAGCAGGCTTAAGGGAGTGTCGGACATTGAAATGGGGTTTAAAACAAGCAGGCTGGCGGGTGATGTGTCACATTAGCTATAATTGTGTCACGTTTTGCCGCCAGGAGGCTGCCCATGAAAACCCTGACCATCCGCGAGGCCCGCGAAGGCCTGTCGCACCCCGACCAGATGTTCGCCGACAGCGACGAGGTGCTGGTGGTCTGTCGCGGCGAGCCGGTGGCGCGGATTCTGCCAGTGGAGCCGCGCAAGAAGCCATTCCGCTCGCTGCGGGCGTTTCTGGAAAGCCAGCCCATGCAAACCATTCCCAGCGAAGACATTCTGGCGGAAGAGCGCGAGGATCGCGCTTGAGCGCATATATCGACACCAGTGCCTTGGCCAAATGCTATGTCCGCGAACCCCGTTCGCTGGACGTGCTCGACTGGGCCGACGCCCAGGACAACGTGGCAACCAGCCCGCTCACTCTGGTGGAGTTTCGTTGCCTGCTGGCCCGGCGCCGCCGCGCCGGGCAGATTGATTCGCCGCTGGAGCGCAAGGTGCTGGCCGAATTCGACCGCGATGTGCAGGCGCGCTGGCGCATCCAGCAGGATGTAGTAAGTCTGTTCAGCGAGGCACGTCAGTTGATCGACCTGATTCCCGAACTGCCGCTGCGCGCGCTGGATGCCCTGCATCTGGCCTATGCCCGGCACTACGGCGCGACCAGCTTCGCCACCGCCGACAAGAATCAAGCCGAGGCCGCCCGTGCGCTCGGCATACCCGTATCCACTTTCTATTAAATTGGCACCATGACCGAACCGACTACCACCCCCGCCCTCGACGAAAACCAGATCATCGCCGAACGCCGCGCCAAGCTCGCCGCGATCCGCGAAGCAGGCGTCGCCTTCCCCAACGACTTCGAGCGCCACGACTACGCGGGCAAGCTGGCCGCCGCCCACGGCGATAAATCCAGGGAAGCGCTGGAAGCCGAAGCCATCCAGGTCCAGCTCGCCGGCCGCATGATGCTCAAACGCGTGATGGGCAAGGCCAGCTTCGCCACCCTGCAGGACATGAGCGGGCGCATCCAGGTGTACGTGTCCAACGACCTCACCGGCACCGAATCGCATGAGGCGTTCAAGCACTGGGACCTGGGCGATTTTCTCGGCGTTTCCGGCACCCTGTTCAAGACCAACAAGGGCGAGCTGACCATTCAGGCGAAATCGATCCGCCTGCTGTCGAAGGCGCTGCGCCCGCTGCCGGAAAAATTCCATGGTCTGGCCGACCAGGAACAGAAATACCGCCAGCGCTACCTCGACCTCATCACCAACGACGGCACGCGCGAAACCTTCATGCGGCGCTCGAAGATCATCCAGTCGATCCGCGAATTCATGACCGGACATGGATTCCTCGAAGTGGAAACGCCGATGATGCACCCCATCCCCGGCGGCGCCGCGGCCAAGCCGTTTGCCACCCACCACAACGCGCTCGACATGGAACTGTTCCTGCGCATCGCGCCCGAGCTGTACCTCAAGCGTCTGGTCGTCGGCGGCTTCGAGAAGGTGTTCGAGATCAACCGCAACTTCCGCAACGAGGGGCTTTCCACGCGGCACAACCCCGAGTTCACCATGATGGAGTTCTACGAGGCCTACCGCGAATACCGCTACCTGATGGACTTCACCGAGGCGCTGATCCGCCACACCGCGGTCGCCGCCGCCGGCTCGACCACGGTCACCTATCAGGGCCAAACCATCGAGCTCGGCACGCCGTTTGACCGCCTCACCATCGTCGAGGCGATCCGCAAATACAACCCGCAGTACACGGTCGAACAGCTGAACGACCGCGACTGGCTGATCGGCCAGTTCGTCGCGATGAAGGCCAAGTACCGCCCGCAGGACGGGCTCGGCGGCCTGCAGCTTTCCTTCTTCGAGGAAACCACCGAGGCGGTGCTGGTCCAGCCGACCTTCATCATCGATTACCCGGCCGAAGTCTCGCCGCTGGCGCGCCGCTCCGACGTCCAGCCCGACATCACCGAACGCTTCGAGCTGTTCATCACCGGGCGCGAAATGGCCAACGGCTTCTCCGAGCTGAACGACGCCGAGGACCAGGCCGAGCGCTTCATGGAACAGGTGCGGCACAAGGAGGCCGGCGACGAGGAAGCGATGCACTACGACGCCGACTTCATCCGCGCGCTGGAACACGGCCTGCCGCCCGCCGGCGGCTGCGGCATCGGCATCGACCGCCTGGTGATGCTGCTGACCGATTCGCCGAGCATTCGCGACGTCATCCTGTTCCCGCAGATGCGGCGCGAGGGCTGATCCCGCCGCGATGGGGCAATACGCACTCAAGATCGGCCTGTCTGCGCTGATCCTCGTCGCCATTGCCGAAGTGGCCAAACGCAGCACATTCTGGGCCGCAGCCGTGGCTTCGCTGCCGCTCACCTCGCTGCTCGCGTTTGTCTGGCTGTATCTCGACACCGGCGACGTGCAGAAGATCGCCGCGCTCTCCGGCAGCATATTCTGGCTGGTGCTGCCCTCGCTGCTGCTGTTTGTGCTGTTGCCGCTTCTGCTGCGCAGCGGCCTGGGTTTCTGGTTCAGCCTGGCCGCCTCCATCGCCGTTACCGCGCTGGCCTACCTGGGCATGATCAAGCTGCTGGGCATGTTCGGCATTCGCTTGTAAAGCGTATCCCAGCCCGTTTATAGGCGATGTGCTTCCGGTAAAATCAGGCCTACCGGCTATTCTTCCCAGTCAATTTTTCCAAGAGTCAAACCATCATGACCGACGCCTTCAACACCTACGATTCCATTTCCACTGGCACGGGCAAAGCGCATTTCGCCTCACTGAAAAAACTGGAAACCGCGTTGGGGATGTCGGTGGCACGGCTGCCGGTGTCGATCCGCATCGTGCTGGAGTCGGTTTTGCGTAATTGCGACGGCGTGAAGGTGACGCCCGAGCACGTCAAACAACTGGCCGGCTGGAAGCCGAACGCTGAAAGAACCGAGGAAATCCCCTTCACCGTGGCGCGGGTGATCCTGCAGGATTTCACCGGCGTGCCGCTGCTGGCCGACCTTGCCGCGATGCGCTCGGCCGCGCAGAAAATGGGCAAGGACCCGAAGAAGATCGAGCCGCTGGTGCCGGTCGACATGGTGGTCGACCATTCCATCCAGGTGGACAAGTTTGGCACCCCCGACGCGCTCGACCTCAACATGAAGATCGAATTCGAGCGCAATCTGGAGCGCTACCAGTTCCTCAAATGGGGCATGCAGGCGTTCGAAACCTTCAAGGTAGTGCCGCCCGGCGTCGGCATCGTGCACCAGGTGAACATGGAATACCTGGCGCGCGGCGTGATGGAAAAGGACGGCATGGCCTACCCGGATACGCTGGTGGGCACGGACAGCCACACCACCATGATCAATGGCCTCGGTATCGTCGCCTGGGGTGTCGGCGGCATCGAGGCGGAGGCGGCGATGCTGGGCCAGCCGGTGTATTTCCTCACCCCCGACGTCGTCGGCGTCAACCTCACCGGCAGCGTGAAACCCGGCGTCACCGCCACCGACGTGGTGCTGACCGTCACCGAGGTGCTGCGCCGCGCCAAGGTCGTCGGCAAGTTCGTCGAGTTCTTCGGCGAGGGCGCGGCCGCGCTGCCGGTGACCGACCGCGCGACGATCGCCAACATGGCGCCCGAATACGGCGCGACCATGGGCTTCTTCCCGGTCGACGAGGCCACCTGCCAGTACTTTGCCGCCACCGGCCGCAAAGCAGCACAGGTCGACCTGATCCGCGCCTACTACCAGGCGCAGGGCTTGTTCGGCATTCCGAAGGCGGGCGAGATCGACTACTCGCAGACGCTCACGCTCGATCTCTCCAGCGTCGAACCCTCGGTCGCCGGCCCCAAGCGGCCACAGGACCGGATTGCCTTGAGCGCCATCCAGTCGACGTTCGAATCGCAGTTGCAGCAGCCCAAGGAATCCGGCGGCTACGGCAAGACTGCCGAAGCGTTGCGCCGCACCTACGCGGTCGAAGGCGGCGGCGAGTTGCGTCACGGCAGCGTGGTCATCGCCGCCATCACCTCGTGCACCAACACCTCCAACCCCGGCGTCATGATCGCCGCCGGTCTGCTGGCGAAGAAGGCCGTTGAACTCGGGCTCTACACTCCGTCCCACGTCAAGACCAGCATGGGACCCGGCTCGCGCGCGGTGACCGAATACCTGAAAGCCGCGGGTCTGCTGACCTATCTGGAACAGCTCGGCTTCTCGGTGGTCGGCTACGGCTGCACCACCTGCATCGGCAACTCCGGTCCGCTGCCGGAATCGATCGAGAAAACCGTGCTCGACAACGACCTCGTCGCCTGCTCGGTACTGTCCGGCAACCGCAACTTCGAGGCGCGCGTGCACCAGAACGTCAAGGCCAACTTCCTGATGTCGCCGCCGCTGGTGGTGGCGTTTGCGCTGGCCGGACGGGTGCCGTTCGACGTCGAGAAGGAACCGATCGGCGCCGGCAAGAACGGCCCGGTGTACCTGAAGGACATCTGGCCGAGCAATGCAGAAGTCGCCGCGCTGCTGCACCATTCCACCGATGCCGGCGTCTACCAAAGTTACGCCGACGTCGGCGCCGACAACCCGCTGTGGGATGGCGTGACCGCGCCGACCGGGGCGGTGTATGAATGGGATTCCACGTCCACCTACATTCAGCAGCCGCCCTTCTTCATCGACAGCAAGGCTGGCAGCGGCAGCATCAGGGGCGCGCGCGCGCTGGCGATCTTCGGCGATTCGGTCACCACCGACCACATCAGCCCCGCCGGCGGCATCAAGCCGACCTCGCCAGCCGGGCTCTACCTCACCGAACACGGCGTGCAGAAAGCCGACTTCAATTCCTACGGTGCGCGCCGCGGCAACCACGAGGTGATGATGCGCGGCACCTTCGCCAATGTGCGCATCAAGAACCTGATGATCCCCGGCAGCGAAGGCGGCATCACGCTGAAGGATGGCGAGGAAAAGCCGATCTACGATGCTGCCATGCAGTACCAGCGTGACGGCACGCCGCTGATGATCTTTGCCGGCGAGGAATACGGCACCGGCTCAAGCCGCGACTGGGCGGCCAAGGGCACCACCCTGCTCGGCGTGAAAGCGGTCATCGCCAAGAGCTTCGAGCGCATCCACCGCGCCAACCTCGCCGGCATGGGCGTGCTGCCCTGCCAATTCAAGGATGGCGTCGATGCCGCCACGCTGAAGCTCGATGGCTCCGAGACCTTCGACCTCGAAGGCACCGAATCCGGCATCACCCCGCAGCAGGACGTCACGCTGGTGATCCACCGCGCCGATGGCAAGGTGGAGCGCGTCGCGCTGAAATTGCGCATCGACACCCCGATCGAGGTTGAGTACTACGACAAGGGCGGGATTCTGCCCTTCGTGCTGGGCCAGCTGGTGGGCTAAGACCAGCGTGGCGATCAGCGCCCCATTGGCCGGCTGACGCGCACAACGCAGGCGCGCCCCCATGACCCGGCCGGATCGCTGCTACACTTCAAGCGGTGGGCTAGACAAATAATATTTGAGGCTTGATGCGTGTGACTTACAGCCAACAGCGCGCAGGTATCAAGAAATAAAAATACCTTCAACTCTTGAATTAACCTGGCCCATACATTAGCATTTTCTTAAATACACATTACACGGGAGCCCACCATGACGAAACACGCTGTTCTTCTCACCCTGTCTGCCTTGGCCGTTGCCGCACTGCAAACCGGTTGCGGCGAAAAGGAAAAGGCACTGACCTATCAGGCCAGCATCAAGCCGATCCTTGAGGCCAATTGCGTGTCATGCCATGTGCCCAGCGGTGCAGGCTACGAAAAATCCGGCCTGCGGCTGGATAGCCACGAAGCCTTGATGAAAGGCACCAAGTTTGGCCCGGTGGTGGTGCCCGGCTCCAGCGTCAGCAGCACCCTGTATCGTCTGGTGTCCGGCCAGGCCGACCCGTCGATCCGCATGCCGCACGGGGCAGCAGCGCTGCCTGAAGCCGACGTGGCCACCATCGCCGCCTGGATCGATCAAGGCGCGAAATACTAATTCTTGCACGTGGAGCAACCCCAATGAACAACCCAAACTTCTTCCATTTCAGCGCCTTGCCGATGTCGACGCGCATGGTCTACACCATGACCCTGCTGGTGCTGGGAACGGGATATTTGTTCGCCATGCTGCAGGTGTTTTACAGTCATGCCGGGCTGGACGGCAACAAGAATCTAACTGCCGAAGATATCCGCATTGCCTATCACGGCAGCGAAAGCGACAGCCGCTTGGAAACAGCGCTGAAAGGCCCGATGGCTGGAATGTTGCCCGCCGAGGAACGCGCGGTCATTTTCAAATGGGTGAAAGCGGGCTCGGCGGCGGATGCTTTTGACAAGGATGTGAAACCCATTTTGGAAAGCCGCTGCCTGGCTTGCCATAATGGGAGCAACCCACACATCCCTGTTCTGACCAGCTACCAAGAAGTGTCAAAACTGGTCGCCAAGGATACGGGAGCGACCATTCCGACGCTGGTTCGCGTATCGCATATCCATCTGTTCGGGATCACTTTCATCTTCTTCATCATCAGCAGCATCTTCACTCACGCCTACATCAAGCCGCTCTGGCTGAAGTGTGTGATCATCGTGCTACCTTTCCTGACCATCCTCACCGATATCTTTTCCTGGTATCTGACCAAATGGATTCCGGGATTCGCCTGGTTCATTATCGGCAGCGGCGCCTTGATGGGGATTTCTTTCACGGCGCAATGGGTCGTCTCGATGTGGCAGATGTGGTTCTACAAGCTGCCGAAAGAGATGGAAGAATGCGGCGGCGCCTTGCCGGTGCTGGGAGGCACGTCGAACATCCGGGACTTTTAAGCCTGCGCAATTCTGGAAATTCCGAACGGGCCGTGTGAACAGCGTTCACACGGCCCGTTTGCATTTGTTGGGGACAAGCGCCCAGCTGCCGGCCAGCGGCTTGTGCGCGTGGGGCCAGTCAGAAAGTGAAACGCAGCGCGAACAGCTCGCTGACCTTGCTGGACGTCAGCGGTTTGCTGACGACATAACCCTGAATTTCATCGCAGCCATTCTGTTTCAGAAACGCCACCTGTTCAAACGTCTCGACGCCTTCGGCCACCACGCGCAGCTTCAAGGCGTGCGCCAGGCGGATGGTGGCGTTGACGATTTCCGCATCGTCGCTACCAGTCAACACATCGTTCACAAAGCTCTTGTCGATTTTCAGCGCGTCGATCGGCATGCGCTTCAGTTGGCCCAGATTGGAATACCCCGTGCCAAAATCGTCAATGTAGACGTGTAGCCCACGCTGACGCAGCGCATCGAGTATGTCGAAGGTGCGCACAGGATTCTCCATCGCCGCGCTTTCGGTCACTTCCAGCTGCAAATAGGCGGAATCCATCCCGGTTTCTTTCAGAATGGCATCGATATCGTCGATCAGGCGCGCGTCGGAAAGCTGCCGCGGCGACAGATTGATGGCCACCGGCGGCGGGTTGAGCCCGGCATCGCGCCAGGCGATCCACTGGACGCACGCAGCCCGCGCCACCCAGCGACCAATCGGCACGATGAGTCCGGTTTCCTCCGCCACCGGAATGAACTGATCGGGTCCGATGATTTTGCCCGAGCGGGGAAGCCAGCGAATCAGGGCTTCCAGCCCCACCACCTGGCCGCTGGCAAGCTCGACCTTGGGCTGATACAGCAGCGCGAGTTCATCGCGCCCGAGCGCCTGGCGCAGGCCGCTTTCCAGGGAAAGCTGCTGCTGCGCCACGGTATTCAGTTCGTCGCTGAAATATTCAAATCCGCTGCGACGATGCTTGGCCTGATACATCGCCAGGTCGGCCTGGCGCAGCAGGGTGTTGGCGTCGAGGCCATCGTCCGGATACACACTGATACCGATGCTGGCACCGATGGCATAACGCCGCTGCCCCAGCTTGAACGACTCGGCCAGCGTCTTGATCAGCTTGCGCGCCACCCGACTGGCGGCGCGCGAGGCCGGGGGATGGGTCAGGATGACGGCGAATTCATCGCCGCCAAGACGAGCGACAAAATCATCGGCGCGCAACTGTTCGTCCAGCCGGTTGGCCACGATGCGCAGCACCTGGTCACCCACTTCGTGCCCTTGCGAGTCGTTGATGTGCTTGAAGCGATCGAGATCGATGAACAACAGCGAAACCTGGGATCTGTCACGCTGCGCGTGCGCCAGCGCATGGCCGAGAAAATCCTGGAAATACGAACGATTGGGCAATCCGGTCAGCGGGTCGTGGTTGGCCAGCATGTCCAGCCGCATTTCGGAATAACGCCGCTCGGTGAGGGCGGCCGACACGAACAGCCCCCCCAACGCCATGGTCATCATGCTGATCTGCAGGGCAAATACGTCGCGCGGCGCCGTGGCGCCGGTGATCCCGCCGTAGGAGACAACTGTCACCCCCAGCACGATGAGTGCCGCCAGAAAAATGGCCAGGCTCGCCCCGGTCACCGAAAACCGCAACGCCGCCCACAGCACCCCCGGCAGCAGGACGAACAAAACAATTTCGGCTGGCCGCAAGGGCTCGGCGTACTGCATCATCACCCAAGTCAGCACCAGCATGCTGAGCACCAGCACCAAACCTTCCAGCCGCGCCCCCCTGTTGGTCGGCAACAAATCCCAGCGCGACGCCGTCAGCAGCAGTGGCGCAATCAGAAACACCCCCAGCAAATCGCCCAGCCACCACACCCACAAACCCCGCAACAGCATGCCAGCCGGCATGTCGCCTACGAAGTACAGGCTGAACACGCCCGTCAGCGCGCTCACCGCGCAGCCGAGCGGAGCCGCAACCAGGGCAAACTTGGCCACGCTGGACACATAATCGAGGGTGGAGCTGAAAGGCTGCAGATAGCGCGGCAGATACCCCATGATCCCCGCCCCGGCCGCCGCACCAAGCGCAAAGCGGAACGCGTCTTCCGGCGGCAGGATCTGGCTGTTGACCACAAACGCGCCCAGCAACACGCCCGCCACCCCCGCCACGCCGAAACGCAGGCTCGCCATGGCGCCGATGCCGGCCGCCAGCCAGACGGCGGCGACCACATCGGCCACGTAAGTTGCAAGCTTGAGACTGAGCCAGCCTGCCAGCGCATAGGCCAGCGCCGTCAGCCCAACGATCAGTGCAAAGCGTCCGACTTCAGCGGAAACAGGCAGCGATAAACGGGCCAAAAGGTGAAACCGGCTTACTGCGCAGGATCGAGTTCGGCGCGCACGGACTCCAATGCGTCCTTGAGCGTTTCCTCGGACAGCCCGTTGAGCTGCTCGGCCAGCATTTCAGCCGCATCAATGGTGACGGCGTCGTCGGGCAGGCTGTCGGTGTCGAGGTTGGCAACGAACACCGCTGCTGCGCCCGTCACCTGCAACAACTGGCGGCGTTCGTTCATCAACATTTCGATCTCACCGCGCAACAGGCGGATTTCATCTTCTTTCATGGCGTGCAGGGTCATACTTAGTATCCTCATACTGGTCAGCCGAACAGGGTTAACACCCCGGTGTAGCCATATAGACGGTTGTGGGAAATTTCGCCGTTGGCAAAAAAACCCACCAAGGGAAAATCCCCCAGGGCATCACGAATCAGTCCCAGCTCCCGATTCGGTGCGCCAAACATGTGCTGGCCGCGCCCCAGACAGGAATAATACACGCCGCCCCGGATCGGCGCGTTCAATTGCGCCCCGATGGCGGCGAGCATCCGCTGCAGGTCATCTTCGGCCGTTTGCTGGTCGCGGCGACAAAACAGCAGTTCGTCTCCAGGCTCGACGTACTCGCCAACCGCCACCAGGTGATTCTGCGGGTCGACGCCCAGAATATTGCGCACCAGATAATCGCCGGTATCCGAGCCGCGTACCGGCAGGCCGACAAAAATATAGCCGGCCGCGCGCCGCAGGTCGCGTGCCAGCACTTCGCCGATTTCTTCCTTCATCACGTCGAGTGCGGGACGATGATCGAGGCTGCCGATGACGTTCTTGTTGGCGGCGGTGATGCGGTGGCGCGGTCCCAGCGGGGAGATGCCTTGCGTCAGCCGTGTCGCCAGCTTCACCCGCTCGCTGAACAGCACGCCGGACAAGCCGCCGCTCACTATGCCATCGCTGATCTGCGCGCTCTCGCCACGCGAACTCGACAGCCCGCCGACGACGAAACCGCTCGACACGTGCGCGCTCAGACCTTCGATCAGTTCCTGAATGCGGTTATTCGACGGGTCGCCATGTACCACGGCGAAGTAGGCATCCGACGGCTGTGCATCGATGTCCTGCGGTGTACGCAATACCGGCAGCATGCTGAAATCGGCCGGCACAAACTCGCCCAGCATCACAGCCATCGCCGGCTCTTCCAGATATTCCACTCCGGTAGCGCAGACACCGACACCCACACTGCCCGTCCAGTGGACCACCCCGGTCGCGCTTTTGAAAAAAGCCAGAATCGCGTCGAGCTCGCCCGCGAAGGCATCCGACACATACAGAAACCCCAGCGTCGCCGCGGATGGAATTGCACCCAGCTGAGTCATGCAGGCCTGCGCGGTGCGAGTCCAATCGGCGTGGGCGGCGTGGGCAAATTTGAAGGGGGTATTCATTTCCATTAAACGGGACTCACATCAGGCTTGACACGCCGGCCATCGAGACAGCAATCCGCCCTGTTACAACATGCTGCGGGCACCCCATCGTAACCATCAACAGACCGTCTCGACCGGATGCCCAGCAAGAAATCAGTAGCCCGTTTGGCTGCTGTGCGGCAACTCGCCCTCGCCAAAGAAGTTCCACAGCAGTTGAGCCACCACCTCGGGCGCAATCACGGTGTGCTGGTTATGGCTTTCCTGAAGCGCAATCCGCATTTTTTTGCGCAATTCGGGGTCGCCGGTCAGGTCGAAAATAATGTCGACTTTTGCACCGAGTGACACCACCTCCATGGCGTCCTGGAATACCGGCACCTTGCTGTGAATGAAACCCAGCGCCACGGGCGACTCGATATTACGGTGAGCGACGGCAACGATCTCCACGTTGACATGCTCTTCCTGGATCTTCTCCAGGAAATGCTCCGCAAATTTTTCCCCGACCTCACCCAGTCCCAGCAGGGCAACCTTAACAACATGACTCATGGCGCAACTCCTCGTATTTATTTATGGTTAGAAACAGTAGAACCTGTTATTTTTTCGCTCGTGTAATCCGGATCGTTGGATCGCCCGCCGACGCATTTCAAGCGCACCGGAAGCATACGTACCCTGCCCCCGCCTGTCGATACCGGCCAACTGCTGGCGGACACGCCGAATCGGCGCGTGTCCTCGCCTGTTCATGCCCGACGGCCCAGGCGATATGATTCGGGCTTCGACTCAAGGCCCCCCATGTCAGATACTGCTCCGCTCTATCCGCCCATCACCCCCTACGCCAGCGGCATGCTGGAAACGGCAGGCATCCACCGCATCTACTGGGAGGCCTCCGGCAATCCCGAGGGCATCCCGGTGCTGTTTGTGCATGGCGGCCCCGGCTCCGGCACCTCGCCGATCCAGCGGCGATTTTTCGATCCCGCGCACTACCGGATCATCCTGTTCGATCAGCGCGGCAGCGGCCGCTCAACCCCGCACGGCGAGCTCACCGATAACACCACGCCGCATCTGATCGCGGACATGGAAGCGCTGCGGCGTGAACTCGGCATTGAAACCTGGCTGGTGTTCGGCGGCTCGTGGGGCTCGACCCTGGCGCTGGCTTACGCCGAGGCTCACCCCGAACGCTGCAGCGGGCTGGTGCTGCGCGGGATATTCCTGTGCCGGCAGAGTGAGATCGACTGGTTTCTTTATGGCATCCGCGCCTTGTTCCCCGAGGCGCAGCGGCAGCTGGCGGAATTCATCCCGCAAAACGAACGCCATGATCTGCTCACTGCCTATCATCGCCGCCTGGTCGACCCCGACCCGGCGGTGCACCAGCCAGTCGCATTTCAATGGGCCACCTTCGAGTCTTCCTGCTCGACCCTGCTGCCCAACCCCGATCTCGTCGCCGCGTTCTGCAGCGAAAAAACCGCGCTGTCGCTGTCGCGCATCGAGGCGCATTATTTCGTCAACCACATCTTCCTGCCGGACAACAGCCTGCTCGCCGACATCGACCGCATCCGCACCATCCCGGCCGTGATCGTGCAGGGGCGTTACGACGCGGTCTGCCCCATCGTCTCGGCCGATGAACTGGCGCGCGCCTGGCCCGAGGCGCGCTATGTGATCGTGGCTGATGCCGGCCATTCGGCGTTCGAACCGGGCATCGCGCGCGAACTCGTCGCCGCCTGCGACCGCTTTGCCGAGACCGGAGCATTCGAGCTATGAGCCTGTCGCCCTATGTCTTCGATGCCAGCGCCGAGAACTTCAACCGGCTGGTGCTGGAAAATTCGCACAAGGGCCCGGTGCTGGTGCACTTCTGGACCCCCAAGGCCGGCCCCTGCTTCATCCTGATGCCGCGCCTGGTCAAGCTCGCCGCCGAATACGGCGGCAAGTTTCTGCTGGTGATGCTGAACACCGACGACCTGCCCGAACTGGCACGGCGTTTCGGCGTGAATTCGGTGCCCACGGTGAAGTTTTTCTGGCGCGGCGAGGTCGCCCACACCATCCACGGCGCCGATCCCGACAGCAACTTCCGCCAGGTGCTCGACCGCTTCATCGCCGGCGACGCCAATCGCGCCCACGCGCTGGGGGTGGCCGCCTGGCAGGCGGGCAATCTCCCGCAGGCGCGCATGCTGCTCGCCAACGCGGCGATGGCCGAACCCGACAACCTGGCCATTCCACGCGACCTCGCCAAGCTCTTGTGGGCCGAAGGTGAAGGCGAACAGGCGCTGAAACTGCTCGACAGCCTGCCGCCCGAGGCACGCACCGACGCCACCATCGCACCGCTCCACGCTCACCTGAACCTGGCGGAAACCGCGCGACGGGCCCCGCCGCTGGCCGAACTGGAGGCACGCCTCGCCCGCAATGCCGGCGACCTCGACGCGCATTACCAGCGCGCAGCGGTGTTGCTGGCAACCGACGACTTTGCCGGCGCGATGGAAGAACTGCTGTTCATCGCCCGCGCCGACCGCAGTTACCGCCACGACCTCGGGCGCATCAGTCTGTTGGCACTGTTCGATCTGCTGGGCAGCGCGCATCCGCTGACGCGTCAATACCGCCAGGCCTTGTCCGAATCGCTGCATTGAACAAGTTCGACCACCCGGCCTTTGCGCCCTATCAAAGCCTGGTCGACGCGTTGGGACTGGCGCACGCGCTGCCCTCGCTGGACGCCCTCAACGCGCTGGCCGCTGCACGTGGGACGGCGCAGGCACGTGGGCTGCCGCTGCGCTTTTTCGCCCCCGACGGCCGCCTGGCCGCGCGCGATTACGAAACCCATATTCTGCACACCGGCCAGGTGCCGACCCGCGCCGACACCTGGCACGACGTGCTGAACGCGCTGGTGTGGCTGCGTTTTCCGCGTTTCAAGGCCGCGCTGAACGCAGCCCACGGTGAGGCCATCGCGGTTGAGACTGACTCCAGGCGTGGCCGCCGCCGCGACGCGCTGACGGTGCTGGATGAATCGGGCGTGTGGGTGATCAGCCGTGAATCGGCGTTGCCTGCGTTGCTGGCCGGCCGCGCCTGGCACACGCTGTTCTGGGAAGCGCGCTCACGTGTCGAAACCGAGATGCGTTTTGTGGTGGTGGGTCATGCCCTGCTGGAAAAAGCGTTCGCACCCTACCCGTCGATGACCGGGAAATGCCTGCTGCTGCGTTCCGATTCGCTCGATCCCGACGCCGCAGATGCGCAGGCGGCCATGGTGCTCGGCGCAATCGATACCCCGCGCCAGCTTGCCCCACTGCCGGTGCAGGGGATTCCGGGCTGGGATGCGGCCAACGCACACGCCGCGTATTACGCCAATCAGGCGATTTTCCGGCCGACGCGCAATGTGCCTTCATGAATACCCGCACAGCAGCCTGAACGCAGGATCATCCCGCGATCGTCTGCATGCGGCTGACGCGCATCAACTCGCAGCTGCCGGCAATTCGCCGCTTGCCAGCCAGGTCTGTGCCAGGTCCAGATCATCAAACAGGCGGATATCCGCTGACATGAACAGGCGGTTCACCCACATGCTCCACGCCACCCATTGGTCACCGGTGAGGATAGCGATGCGGCCGAAGTCGTTCTTGTGCTCACGCGAAAACTTCAGCTCCTCCCACGCCACGTCGATGCTGTAAGCCAGCATATCCCGCAGATCGAACAGCAGGTTGACCGTGCCCTGAAACTGGATGCCGTAGCACACTGCCTGCTCGAATTCGCGGTAATCGTCCAGCGTGAACTGCCCCATCACGGTGACGGCAATCTGGTTGTCCTTGACGTTCAGGCTGATCATAGTGCTCTCCTCTGGAATGTGATTGAACTATAGCGAATCGGGCTGCGTTGGGGTCGACGCGCGCACCGCCCACACGCCGGCTGCCGCCACCACCGCCATGCCGATCCAGGCCAGCAGCGGCAGCCGTTCGCCGAACAGCAGCACGCCGTACAGGGCGGAAAAACCGACCGTGGTGTAGGCCAGCGAGCCGACGATGAGCGTGCGGCCGCGATGGTAGGCACGCGTCAGGGCCAGCTGCGCCAGCGTGGCGGTGACGCCGATGCCGGCGAGCCACAGCCAGTCGCCCGACTGCGGACGGTGAAAGCCGGCCAGTGCCATCCATGCCGCGCCGCCTGCGGTAGCGAGCAGGGTGAAATAAAATACCACCCGCCACTCAGGTTCGCCCAGCTTGCCCAGCTGCTTGACATTGACGTAGGCCACTGCCGCCAGCATGCCCGACACCAGTCCGGCCAGCGCGGGCAGCCAGGCCTGGTCCTGCAACTGCGGACGCAGCAGCAGCACAATACCGGCAAAACCCAGCAGCACCGCCCCGACCAGTCCCCGCCCGTGGCGTTCGCGCAGCCACCAGGCGGACAGCGCCGCCAGAAACAGCGGCGCGGTGTAATTCAGGGTGACCGCCGTGGCCAGGGGCAGCCGCGCGATGGCGTAGAAAAACAGCACCAGCGCGATAAAGCCCGACAGGCCACGCCAGAAATGCGCACGCCAATGGCGTGTGGCGAGCGGCGCCAGCAGGCGGCGATGGCTGAGGGCGATCACCCCCCAGATTGCGACCAGCCCGAACGCCGAGCGGTAAAACACCAGTTCGGCGGGGGAAAAGGTGCTGGATGCGTGCTTCACCAGCACGCTCATCAGCGCGAACAGCGCCGCCGCCACCAGCATCCAGCTCGATTTCATTGGGGGCGGCTCATTGGAGCCAGCTCATCGCGGGCTGGCGAAAAAATGGGCGGTGTGCGCCGCCCGTTGGGGGAGTTTGAAAAAACTCATTTCAGTTGCGGCTCGATTTCGCGAATCCTGATTGCCAAAGCAGGGAAAGCACAAAACTTTAGCACGGGCCACCGACCCGGGAGGCGCCGCCATGCTGATTACTGTTAAGGCACTGGGCTAAATTTGTTAAAGTATCGTCCTTTCTCTGCCGGGTTCGATATTCATGGCCAAATCCCGCGCCGCCCCCCCTCCCAAGGATTACGAGTCCGCACTGGCCGAACTGGAAGCCATTGTGGCTGAAATGGAATCCGGCCAGATGCCGCTGGAAGCCTCGCTGACCGCCTACAAGCGCGGCGCCGAGTTGCTGCAGTATTGCCGTCAGCAACTGGCCGATGCGGAACAACAGGTGAATATTCTGGAAAACGGCGCCTTACTCCCTTTCAAAGCCGCGCAGCCATTCAAGGCCGAAGACACTGATGACTGATTTTGCCGCCTGGACACAGGCATGCCAGGCACGCATGGAAAGCGTGCTGGCCGAGTGGCTCCCCCCTGCCCACATTGCGCCCGAGCGCCTGCACGATGCGATGCGCTACGCGGTGCTGGGCGGCGGCAAGCGCGTGCGCCCGTTGCTGGCGTTTGCCGCTGGCGAAGTCAGCGGCGCCCGCGTCGAGCGGGTGCAGCATGT
This sequence comes from Thiobacillus sp., assembly GCA_035562135.1. Lineage (GTDB taxonomy): Bacteria > Pseudomonadota > Gammaproteobacteria > Burkholderiales > Thiobacillaceae > Thiobacillus. Next base: position 16,763 of record DATMWS010000169.1, read on the forward strand.
CGCCGCCGCGGTCGAACTGATTCACGCCTATTCGCTGGTGCACGACGACATGCCGGCGATGGACGACGATGCATTGCGGCGCGGCAAACCCACGGTGCACGTCGAGTTCGACGAAGCCACCGCGCTCTTGGTGGGCGACGCCCTGCAGAGCCTGGCGTTCGATGTTCTCGCTGCGCAGCCGTTGGCCGACGATGCGGCCACCCAGCTGAAGATGGTGCAGCTGCTGGCGCAGGCAGCCGGCTCGCGCGGCATGGCCGGCGGCCAGGCGATTGATCTGGCCAGCGTGGGCAAGCCGCTCGATCTGACCGAACTCGAATTCATGCACATCCACAAGACCGGTGCGCTGATCCGCGCCTCGGTGCTGCTGGGTGCTCAGTGCGGCGCGGTATCCGGCGCCACCCGCACGGCACTCGATCATTACGCCAAATGTATCGGCCTCGCCTTCCAGGTGGTCGACGACGTGCTCGACGCCGAAGCACCCACCGCCACGCTGGGCAAGACGGCAGGCAAGGACGCCGCCAACAACAAGCCCACCTACGTGAGCCTGCTCGGCGTGACGCGCGCACGCGAACTGGCGCAGGAACTGCGCGCCGACGCCCACACCGCCCTGGCCGGTCTCGGTGCGCCCGCCGAGCGGCTGCGCCAGCTGGCCGACTTCGTGGTCGAGCGGACGTTCTGACATGACCACGCCCCTGCTCGACACGATCCATACACCGGCCGACCTACGCACCCTGTCTCCCGCCGATCTGCCGCAGCTCGCCGCCGAATTGCGCGAACTCCTGGTCACTTCGGTCGCCCAGACCGGCGGCCATCTGGCCTCCAACCTCGGCACGGTAGAACTGACCCTCGCGCTGCATTACGTGTTCGACACGCCGACGGATCGCATCGTGTGGGACGTCGGCCATCAGACCTATGCGCACAAGATCCTGACCGGGCGCCGTGCGGCCATGGCCGGTCTGCGTCAGGCGGGCGGCATCGCCGGGTTTCCGCGCCGCCTGGAGAGCGAATTCGACGCCTTTGGTGTCGGCCACTCCAGCACCTCGATCTCGGCTGCGCTCGGCATGGCCGAGGCCTTTCATCAGCTGGGTTCCAGCCAGCGCGCCGTGGCGATCATCGGCGACGGCGCGATGACCGCCGGCATGGCGTTCGAAGCCCTGAACAACGCCGGCGCCACCGACCTGCCCCTGCTGGTGGTGCTGAACGACAACGACATGTCGATTTCGCCCAACGTCGGCGCCTTGAGCAATTACCTGGCACGGCTGATGTCGGGCAAGTTTTACGCGGCCGCCCGCCGCGCCGGCGAAAAGGTGCTGTCCGCGGTGCCGCCAATCAAGGAACTCGCCAAGCGCGCCGAGGAACACATGAAAGGCATGGTGACGCCGGGCACGCTGTTCGAGGAATTCGGCTTCAACTACATCGGCCCGATCGACGGCCACGACCTGGGTGTGCTGCTGGACACACTGGGCAACATCAAGCAGCTCAGCGGCCCGCAGTTCCTTCATGTAGTCACCAAAAAAGGCAAGGGCTACAAGCCCGCCGAAGCCAATCCCTGCCTGTATCACGGCGTATCGCGTTTCGACCCGGCGACCGGCGTCAGCGAAAAATCCGGTGGCAAGCCCACCTATACCCAGGTGTTTGGCGACTGGCTGTGCGACATGGCCGCCGCCGATACACGGCTGGTCGGCATCACCCCGGCGATGCGCGAAGGCTCCGGGCTGGTGCGCTTTTCGCAGGAATTTCCGAAGCGCTATTTCGACGTCGGCATCGCCGAACAGCACGCGCTGACCTTTGCCGCCGGCCTCGCGTGCGAGGGCGTGAAACCGGTGGTGGCGATTTATTCCACCTTCCTGCAGCGCGCCTACGACCAGCTGATCCACGACATCGCCCTGCAAAACCTGCCGGTGATGCTGGCGATCGACCGCGCCGGGCTGGTCGGCGCCGACGGCCCGACCCATGCCGGCAGCTTTGATCTGAGTTTTATGCGCTGCGTCCCCAACATGCTGATTGCCGCGCCGTCGGACGAGAACGAGTGCCGCCGCCTGCTGACCACGGCGTTTCTGCACAACGGCCCGTCGGCGGTGCGCTACCCGCGCGGCAGCGGCGGGGGGGCGCCCCTCTCGCCCGGCCTCGATCCGGTTGAAATCGGCAAGGGCGTGCTGCGGCGCAGCGGACGCGATGTCGCCCTCGTCGCCTTCGGCAGCCTGGTGGCCCCGGCGCTTGCGGCTGCCGCAGCGCTCGACGCCAGCGTGGCCGACATGCGCTTCGTCAAACCGCTGGACCTGGACCTGCTGCGCGAACTGGCGCAAACCCACCGTCTGCTGGTCACGCTGGAAGAAAACGCGGTGGCAGGCGGCGCTGGCGCCGGGGTGGCCGAGGCACTGGCCGAACTCGGCATTCCGGTGCCCGTGCTGCACCTGGGCCTGCCCGACACCTTCATCGAACATGGCGACGCAGCAAAAATGCTGGCTGACTGTGGGCTGGACGCGGCGGGGATAGAGCATTCTGTCCGCGAGCGGATAACCTTATTACCCGAGTAGTTTACTCAACTATTCAGGCAGTTTATACTGAGTCTAAACTGCACTCAGCCTTAGCTGAAATCACACCAAGGAGCCTGCCATGAACCAGATTTGCGACAACGCCGTTTGCATGCCGGACGTACAAAGCTCCGCCGACACACGGCAAATCGCCATCAACAAGGTCGGCATCAAGAGCATCCGCCACCCGATCCGGGTAGCGGACAAGAACGACGGCGTCCAGCACACCATCGCCACCTTCAACATGTACGTGTTCCTGCCGCACAACTTCAAGGGCACGCACATGTCGCGCTTTGTCGAAATCCTCAACACGCGCGAGCGCGAGATTTCGGTCGAGAACTTCGAAGGCATGCTGCGCCAGATGGTCGAACGCCTGGAAGCCGAATCGGGTTACATCGAGATGACCTTCCCCTACTTCATCAACAAGGCTGCGCCCATCTCCGGCGTGCAGAGCCTGCTCGATTACGAAGTCACCTTCATCGGCGTGATCGAGAAGGGCCAATTCACCCACACCACCAAGGTGCTGGTTCCGGTGACCAGCCTGTGTCCATGCTCGAAGAAAATCTCCGACTACGGCGCACACAACCAGCGCTCGCACGTCACTGTCTCGGCCAAAACCAACGGCTTCCTGTGGATCGAGGACCTGGTGCGCAAGGTCGAGGACCAGGCATCGTGCGAACTCTTCGGCCTGCTGAAGCGGCCGGACGAGAAATACGTCACCGAGCGCGCCTACGACAACCCGAAATTCGTCGAGGACATCGTGCGCGACGTCGCCGCCGCGATGAACGCCGAGCCGCTGATCGACGCCTACGTGGTGGAAGCCGAGAACTTTGAGTCCATCCACAATCACTCGGCGTACGCGCTGATCGAGCGCGACAAGACCAAGCAGTAACATCGAGCGTACCAAAAAGGCCTGCAATGACAGGCCTTGCCCAGGCTTCCAGCAAACCCCGTCCCTTAGAAGACGGGGGTTTTATATTCTGCGTTCAGCAACACTCCTGCATGCGTCTTCCGTGTTGTGAAGCGCATCCACCGCTTTCTACCCCCCCCTGCTCAGCGGCTGTTGATCAAGCCCCATTTCGGAATATTTACTTTATTGGACAATAGTCCTATTATTTTTGGATGATTATCCTAATCACCAAGAGGAGCAAATGATGACCAAAACGGTACTGGTAACCGGAGCATCCGGATTTGTTGGCAGCCATGTATTGGAATTCCTGCAAGGCATGGAAGACGTGCGGCTCATCGCGGCCTGCCGGGACAGGCGAAAACTGCTGCCGACTTTTAGCGGGGAGATACGCGAAGGCGATTTGCGCGATGCGACGTACTTGAAAGACGTCGTCAAGGACGTCGATGTCCTGTGCCATGCGGCGGCCTGGAGTTCGCTATGGGGAAACGCTGAACACTCACGCCACCTGTTCCTCAACCCCAGCCTGGCACTCATCGAAGAAGCCAAGGCTGCGGGCGTGCGCCGCTTCGTCAACACCAGCACGGCCAGTGCGGCAGCACCCGAGCACGCTGGAGACCCGCAAAGCAGGGGCATCATGCGGCCACTCTGGCCGCATCTGTGCAATGTCATCAGTATTGAGAATGCCCTGCGTGACGCTGCAAGCGAAGATTTTCAGGTGGTCAATCTGCGGCTGGGCATTTTTTCAGGACGTCGCTATGCGCTCGGCGTACTTCCCATCCTCGCGCCGCGCCTCAAAACCCATCTCGTACCGTGGGTAGCAGGCGGCCGCACCAGTCTACCCATCATTGATGGTCGCGATATCGGCCAGGCCTTTGCACGGGCTGTCGCAGCCGAAAACCTGGAGCCTTATGAAGGGTTCAACATCGCAGGCCCGGACATACCGACAGTCCGCGATGTCATCAATTTCCTGCATGAGGAATATGGCCTGCCGAAGCCGCATTTCAGCGTGCCATTCGCCGTGGCCTATCCCTTTGCCTGGCTGATGGAGAAGCTGGATCCGTTCGTCTCCTGGGAGCCTCTGGTGACACGCAGCATTGTCCATCTGATGGAGGAAACAAGCATCGACAACGCCAAGGCTGAGCGCCTGCTGGGCTATCGTCCAACCCATCGCTGGCGCGAAGCGATACGCGCCCAAATGCAGGAAATGGCTGTTCGTCAGACACGGCCGATGCCCATGGCACGCCCCGTGTCATGAAACGTGTTCCCTGCACCAACGCACGCTCTTTCAATCTCTCCAGGCTTACGCGAAACAGAAGGAGGCTTTCATGACCACAACGACACGCCTTAAGCCGGGCGATCCCGCACCGGATTTCGACACCTGCGATCTACATGGAAAAAACGTCCAACTTGACGGATATCGCGAACGTTGGCTGCTTCTTTCCTTCTACCGTTACGCATCCTGCCCGCTATGCAATCTGAGAGTCCATGAACTCGCAAGAAAACAGCCTGGGTGGCGTGCACAGGGAATGGACATGCTGGCCGTTTTCCAGTCCCGGGCAGACAGGATGCTCAAATATGTCGGCAAGCAGCAGCCCCCCTTTCCTCTGATTCCGGACCCCGAACAAAGGCTCTATGCGCTGTATGGGGTGGGACATAGCTGGACCGGTTTTTTCAGGGCCTGGGGAATGCGTCTGCCTGAAATAGGCCGCTCGGTCATGGGCAGAGGCTTCCTGCCGGGCAGTGTGGAGGGCGGGCTCCACCGGATTCCTGCCGATTTTCTGATCGCCCCAGGCGGAACCATCATCGAAGCCCATTATGGCAAGGACATCGGAGACCACCTGCCGGTAGAACGTATCGAACATCACCTCAAGGAGGCAGCATGAAATCCTTAGACGAAATCCTGAACGGACAACCGTCGACGCTGGTGGCAAGGCCTCTTCTCTACAACGCCATCGTGATTTGCAACGGGTAAAATGCTGCGCATGGGAAGCAAAGGTGAGAAGACGCGTGCGGAAATTGTGGAATCCGCAAGAAAACTGTTTTATGAACAGGGCTACGACGGCACCTCGTTCTCACACATCGTCGACGCGACCGGTCTGTACCGCGGAAACATCTACCACTACTTCAAAACCAAGGATGAGATCCTCGAGGCCGTCGTCGAGCGCTATCTGATCGATTACAAGGCGTTACTGACGCAATGGGAACACGAGAGCAGCGACCCCAAAATGCGCCTGCTTGCTTTTGTCGGCATGATCACGGGACACAAGTCGGAGTTGGTTGAATACGGCTGCCCGATCGGCAGCCTGAACACGGAACTGGGCAAGGAGCGGCGCGCATTGCAGCATGCTGCACGCGCACTTTTTGACCTGCTCAAGGCTTGGCTGGCCGCACAGCTCGCTGAAATGGGGTACGGCAATGAAGCAGACAAGCTTGCACTCCATTTGCTTGGCCGGGCCCAGGGAATCGCGGTGATTTCGCACGTCTACCAGGACAAACAACTTCTGGAGCGTGAAACCGCTCAGCTGGAAAACTGGATCAAACAACTGTAGGCCATACCGCCGTTAAGCAAAACGAAAGCACGATCCGCCCAAAGCAAGCAAATCAGTAACGCTGCGTCAGCGTCATCGTCTGGCCGTCGCGCTTCATTTCCATCCGGTTCAAAAAGCTCATCCCCAGCAGCGGCATGTTCAGGCCGGTTTCCACCACCATGCCGTCCACCTGGTTAAGCGTAATGCTGCCAACCTTGACCGTGTTGAACTTGACTCGCCAGGCCGGCACAACGCCGGCGGCGGTACCGACACCGACGGCCTGCCCGGCCTTGTAGTCGAGACCCATGCGTTTGGCTTCAGCAGCATTGATGGCGATGCTGGTGGCGCCGGTGTCTACAAGGAAGCTCACCGGGTAGCCATTGAGCGAACCGGCCGCGGCAAAGTGGCCGCGCGCGTCGGCAGTGAGCGACACGCTCTGGCGTTCAGCCGTCGCACCGCCGGAAAACGATTGCCCCATGCCCAGAATGCGGCGCTTGCCGTCGACGTCGAAACGGGCGCTGCCGGAATCAGCAGCCACCAGCCTCACTCCCTGCACCGTCTGCCCCACGCTCAGCGTACGCGGCTTGCCGCCGTCGATGCTGACGATGGCCTTGTCCTTGAACAGCCCCACCACCGACACGCTGGCTGCCCACGCCGCCGTGCAGCCAAGCCACCCTGCGGCTATGATGGTTGCGATTGATTTTTTGTTGAGAGCCATCATGCATCCTGTTCTGATTTTTCGTCATTCCCCCACCGAAGGGCCGGGGTATTTCACCACCTTCCTGGATCGCCACGGCATTCCCTGGAAGCTGGTGCGCATCGACGCCGGCGATGCCGTGCCCGAGAACCTTAACGGCATTTCCGGCCTGTGCTTGATGGGCGGGCCGATGAGCGTGAACGATGACCTGCCCTGGATTCCACCCATGCTGGCCCTGATCCGCCAGGCGATCGCGTCGGACATCCCGGTAATCGGCCACTGCCTCGGCGGGCAGCTGATGGCCAAGGCGCTGGGCGGATCGGTCAGCGCCAACCCGGTCAAGGAAATTGGCTGGGGCGACGTCCGCATCACCGACACCGACGCCGCGCGCCCCTGGCTGGGCAATGCCACGCAGCCCATGCTGGCGTTTCACTGGCACGGCGAAACTTTCACCCTGCCGCCGGGCGCCACGCGCATCCTCGAAAGCCTCTACTGCGCCAACCAGGCCTATGTGCTGAACGACCGCCATATCGGCATGCAATGCCATGTCGAGATGACGCCCCAACTCATTGCCAGCTGGTGCGACAACGGCGCCGCCGAAATCGCCGCCAGCGACAGCCCCGGCGTACAGTCGCCCGACGCCATCCAGGCGGACCTGCCCGCCCGCACCGCCCAGCTGCACCAACTGGCGGACAAAATTTATTCCCGCTGGATTCAAGGGCTTAAGCAATAATCGTGCGGCGGTCCCGAGAAGGCCGCTAGACAGCCGCGTCGCGCGGCGTAGCATTAGCACTGGAGTCACATCCAGTCGGAACAGCATCACCCGAATACCTGAACCAGGAAATATTGGAGAATTTATGCAAAACGTCGATTACGCCAACTTCGATTTCGGCGAACGCCTGAACGGCTTCATCCAGGAAGTCATGAATTTCGGCGGCGCCCCCCGCACCGAAGCCGACCTCACCGAAGGCCAGAAAGTCTTTGTGCGCGCGGTCAAGCGCGAAATGGTCAAATACGCCGACCCCAACCGGCAGGGCTACCCGCACAACCTGCTGGAGCAGATGGAATCCTTCACCCGCACCATCGGCGACCTGCACAACTCCTACTTCGACGCAGGCATGCGCAAGGTCAGCGACTGTCTCTACAACCGCTGGAAGATGCTCTACGAAGAAACCAAAAAGCTGGCCGCAGCCGGGGGCGACACCAAACCCGCCTGGGTTGACGTCATCAAGACCCAGCAAACCGACATGCCCGCCTTCTTTGATGCATAAGCAATTGTTCCAGAACAAAAAAGCCCGGTTTATCCGGGCTTTTTGTTGCCGCCAATCAATATCAAACCCGCTTATCCTTTTATAAAAATAAAGGATTATTCAGGCGCCAAGCCCGGTGCTATGCTGCTCCGACTCGAATACCCCCATCAAGTCTGAGGAGACAGCATGTCCAAACTGGTACGCCCCCACGGTGGCGGTGAACTCAAACCCCTGCTGCTGACGGGCGACGCACTCTCCGCCGAAAAAGCCCGCGCTGCCTCACTGCCCAAGGTCAAGATGAGCTCGCGCGAAACCGGCGACCTCATCATGATGGGCATCGGCGGCTTCACCCCGCTGGAAGGCTTCATGACCCATGCCGACTGGGAAGGCGTGTGCGACGGCTACAAGATGGCCAACGGTCTGTTCTGGCCGATCCCGGTCACCCTCTCCACCGACGAAGTCACCAGCCAGAGCATCAAGGTCGGCGACGACGTGGCGCTGGTCGACGGCGAATCCGGCGAGATCATGGGCACCATGAAAATCACCGAAAAGTACGCCATCGACAAGGCGCACGAGTGCATGCAGGTCTACAAGACCACCGACCTCGAGCACCCCGGCGTGAAAATGGTGATGGACCAGGGTCCGGTCAACCTCGCCGGCCCGGTCAAGGTGCTGTCCACCGGCACATTCAAGGAAGAGTACGGCGACCAGTTCATGACCCCGGCCGAAACCCGCGCCAAGTTCGAAGCGCTGGGCTGGTCCAAGATCGCTGCATTCCAGACCCGCAACCCGATGCACCGCAGCCATGAATATCTGGCGAAGATCGCCATCGAAACCATGGACGGCGTGCTGGTTCACTCGCTGCTCGGCGCGCTGAAGCCGGGCGACATCCCCGCCGACGTGCGCTCAGAAGCCATCAGCGTCCTGGTCGACAACTACTTTGCCCCCAATACCGTGATCCAGGCCGGCTACCCGCTGGACATGCGCTATGCCGGTCCGCGCGAAGCCCTGCTGCACGCACTGTTCCGCCAGAACTACGGCTGCTCGCACCTGATCGTCGGCCGCGACCATGCCGGCGTCGGCGACTACTATGGCCCGTTCGACGCGCAGAAGATTTTCGACGAAATCCCCAAGGACGCGCTCGAAACCAAGAACATGAACATCGACTGGACCTTCTGGTGCAAGAAGTGCGGCGGCATGGCCTCGCAGCGCACCTGTCCGCACACCAAGGACGATCGCATCCTGTTGTCCGGCACCAAGGTGCGTTCGATGCTGTCCGAAGGCCAGGATCTGCCGGTCGAATTCAGCCGTCCGGAAGTCGCCAAGGTGCTGCAGAAGTACTACGCTGGTCTGACCGCGGAACAGAACGTCAAGGTCGAGTTGAAAGGCCACTCGGCCAAATGAAGATTTTAGGACACGAGCCTACCGGAAGCGGATTCGCGAGTCGCCCCGGCCAAGGACGGGTTCAGTTCTAATCGGACCGCGACGTACGCGGATTGTTAGCTAACTTTAGGAGACTGTAATGCCAACCTATGTTCGTACCGACAAGTGCGACGGCTGCAAGGGTCAGGACAAGACCGCCTGCATGTACATCTGCCCGCACGATCTGATGAAACTGGACAAGGACGGTTCGGAAACCGGCCACGCCATGAAGGCGTTCAACCAGGAGCCCGAGCAGTGCTGGGAGTGCTATTCCTGCGTGAAGATTTGCCCGCAGCAAGCCATTGAAGTCCGCCACTACGCCGACGTCGTGCCGCTGGGCGGCATGGTGCAGCCGCTGCGTGGTTCCGACTCCATCATGTGGACGATCAAGTTCCGTAACGGCACGCTGAAGCGCTTCAAGTTCCCGATCCGCACCACGCCCGAAGGCTCCATTGACTGCTACGGCGGCAAGCCCATGCCCAAGATGGCTGATATCGAATCCACGGGTTCGTTCACCCGGGACATGATGGGTGGTTTCCGTGCCGGCAACCCTGCCGAACTGATCCGTAAGTAATCCAGATTTAATTGAAAGAGGTGTGAAATGGCTGGAGAATTTGGTAATCCCGAAGTTGTCCAGGAGGATGTGGACATCCTCCTGATTGGTGGCGGCATGGCTTGCTGCGGTGCTGGCTACGAAGTCATGCGCTGGGCAGATGCTGCCAAGGCTGAGATGGGCATCGATCTGAAAATCAAGCTGGTCGACAAGGCCGCGATGGACCGTTCCGGCGCTGTGGCGCAGGGTCTGTCCGCGATCAACACTTACATCGGCCCCGAGCAGGACCCCGCCGACTACGCCCGCATGGTCTCCAACGACCTGATGGGCCTGACCCGCGACGACCTGGCCTATGACCTGGGCCGTAACGTGGATGATTCCGTGCACCTGTTCGAAGAATGGGGTCTGCCGATCTGGAAAACCGACGAAAACGGCGAGCGTCATGACGGCGCCCAGGGTCTGCCCGCACTGAAGGACGGCGGCAAGCCCGTACGTTCCGGCAAATGGCAGATCATGATCAACGGCGAATCCTACAAATGGATCGTTGCTGAAGCCACCAAAAAAGCGCTCGGCATGGATCGCATCGAGGAGCGTATCTTCATCGTCAAGCTGGTCAACGACAAGAACGACCCGCAGCGCATCGCCGGTGCCGTCGGCTTCTCGACCCGCGACCACAAGGTTGTCGTCTACAAGGCCAAGGCTATCCTGCTGGCCGCTGGCGGTTGCGTGAACATCTTCCGTCCGCGTTCCGTCGGTGAAGGTACCGGCCGCGCCTGGTATCCGGTTTGGAACGCCGGTTCGACCTACGCGATGGCTGCCGAAGCTGGCGCCGAGCTGACCATGATGGAAAACCGCTTCGTTCCCGCCCGCTTCAAGGATGGCTACGGCCCGGTTGGCGCCTGGTTCCTGCTGTTCAAGGCGCAAGCTGTCAACGCCTACGGCGAAGTCTACATGGTGAAAAACAAGGAACTGCTGAACGACTACCCGCCCTACGGGCAGGCTGCCGTTCCCGCATCGTGCCTGCGTAACCACCTGATGCTGAAGGAAATGAAGGAAGGCCGCGGCCCCATCTACATGGATACCGTGACCGCGCTCGCCAAGCTGCGCGAGACCCTGACTCCGCGTGAAGTGAAACACCTTGAAGCCGAAGCCTGGGAAGACTTCCTCGACATGTGCGTCGGCCAGTGCGGCATCTGGGTGGGCGAGAACATCGAGCCGGAGAAGAAAAACTCCGAACTAATGCCGACCGAGCCCTACCTGCTCGGCTCCCATTCCGGCTGCTGCGGCATCTGGGTGTCGGGTCCGACCGATCTGGGCGCGCCGACCGATGAAGGCCACGCCGACGCGGACAAGATTCCGGCACACCTGCCCAAGGGTTGGAGCTGGGGTTACCGCTCGATGACCACCGTCAAGGGTCTGTTCACCGCCGGCGACGGCGTGGGCGCATCCGGCCACAAGTTCTCCTCCGGCTCCCATGCCGAAGGCCGCATGTGTGCCAAGTCCATGGTCAAGTACTGCATCGACAACAAGGATTGGAAGCCCGAACTCGACACCTCTGTCGAGCAACTGGTGGAAGACATCTACAAGCCGGTGCGTACGTTCCTGGAGCACAAGGACTACACCACGGCGATCGACGTCAACCCCAACTACATCACCCCCAAGATGCTGCAGTTCCGTCTGCAGAAGATCATGGACGAGTATGTTGCTGGCGTCGCCACTTATTACAACACCAACGAGCACCTGCTCAAGGTGGCGGAAGAAAAGCTGGAGATGCTGAAGGAAGACGCCGAGAAGATGCGTGCGAAAGACCTGCACGAACTGCTGCGTGCCTGGGAAAACTACCATCGCATCCTCACGGCCGAAGCTCACATGCAGCACATCATGTTCCGCCAGGAGAGCCGTTACCCCGGCTTCTACTACCGCACCGACAAGAACTTCGTCGATGAGGAAAACTGGCATTGCTTCGTGAACTCGGTCTACGACAAGGACTCCAAAAAGTGGAATTGCTTCAAGCGCGCCCACGTGGACCTGGTCGACAAGTCCAAGCTGTTCAAGCCCGCTGCTCACTAATTCGCCAGTTCGCTAGTTAATTAGACAAGCAGTAAACTCCGGGCGCCTTCACGGCGCCCGGTTTTTTTCCGGCCTCAATAACAGCGAGGCAAGCAAGGTTTAGCATCCAGCTGAAAGCGCGTACCCTAAAGGACTCCGATCCGCTACGCGCTAAAGCACGTGCGGAGTCGTATGCCCTACGCCCTCCCGTCTGTGTGTTGATTGTTTTGAAGTAAGGGGCCGAGCCCCACGAGGTTGAACCATGAACGAAGCCGAATTTAAAGACATGATCGACGACTCCCCCTTTGCGGGCAGTCCGGTCAAGCCCATCATGCTGACAGAAGACGCGAAGCTGCAGTTCCGCTGCCATCGCAACGTCAAGTGCTGGAATGCCTGCTGCAGCAACATCGATATTCCGCTCACCCCGTATGACATCCTGCGCCTGAAAAAACGCCTGGACCTGTCGTCCGGCGAATTTCTCAACCAGTATTCGGTGCCGTTCGAGATGGACAAGGACGGCATGCCCGGGGTGAAGCTGAAGCCGGTCGAGGGCGGCACCGCCTGCCAGTTCATGACCCCCGAAGGCTGCGGCGTCTACGAAGACCGCCCGACCGCCTGCCGTTACTATCCGGTCGCGCTGCTGACCATGCGTCGCTCGGACGAATACGTCGACCGCAGTGCGTATGCCCTGGTGAAAGAGCCGCACTGCCTGGGTCATTTCGAGGACAAGACGCAGACCATTGAGCAATACCGCGCCGAACAGGGCGTGGCCGAATACGACGAGAAGGCCCATGCCTGGCGCCAGCTAGTGGTCAAGCGCAAGTCGGCCGGCCCTGCCATCGGCAAGCCCACGCCCGTTTCCAACCAGCTGTTTTTCATGGCGAGCTACGACGTCGACCGTTTCCGTGCGTTTGTCATGAGCCCGAGCTTCAACGACACCTACAACATTCCGGTCGAGATCATGGCGACACTGATCGCCGACGACGAAGCCCTGCTCGACTTCGGCATGAACTTCCTGCGCCACGCGCTGTTCGGCGAAGATTTTGTCGAGCAGCACCCGGGGGCGTATGAAAAACGTCTGGCGCGCAAGCGCGCCTTGGCCGAGCAGGATAAGGAAGCCGGGTTCCAGAAAAAAATGGAACTGGAAGACGACAAGTATTCAGGCGAACACTGACCTCCATGCGTGTGCTTGTACTTATCCTGCTTGCGTTGCCCGCCCTGCTCCCCACAGGTGCATCGGCGCAGGCCACGCTCAACAAGTGCCTCGACGCGCAGGGCAAGGTCACCTATTCCAACCTGCCCTGCCACAATGCCCGGGAAACCCGCAAGGTGGAAATCGATCCTGCGCCGACACCCGCTCCGGCGCGGTCGGCGCCGGTCCAAGTGGAGCCAGCCAGGCCTGCCGCCCCCAAAGCAGCAGCCGGTTCCGATGAGACCGCCACCCTGCGCCTCGAAACCCAGCGTACCCCAGGGGGCATAAACACCACCGGCAAGCCTGCCGCACGTGCCTCGGCGCGCCAGTGCGACACGCTGACCGACAAACTGGGGCGCGTGTTCGACAAAATGGATGCGGCGCGGCGCAAGGGCTACACGCAGGAACAGATGAACGCGTGGGACCAGGAAGTCAAAGACCTTGAACGCAAAAAACAGCAAGCCGGCTGCTTCTGAACAACTTTCCCGACCATGAACGCCCGCACCCTCGACCCTGCGCACCACCTGATCGAAAAAGAACCGTATTACGAAGCCGTCGGCGACGAAATCCAGCTGTTCGAAGCGGCCTGGCGGCAGCAAATTCCGGTCCTGCTGAAAGGCCCCACCGGCTGCGGCAAGACGCGCTTCATGGAGCACATGGCGTGGCGCCTCAAGCGCCCGCTGATCACCGTGTCGTGCCACGATGACCTCACCGCCTCCGACCTGGTTGGTCGATATTTAGTGAAGGGCGGCGAAACCGTGTGGGTCGACGGCCCGCTTACCCGCGCGGTGCGCGCAGGCGGCATCTGCTATCTGGACGAAGTCGTCGAAGCGCGCAAGGACACCATGGTGGTAATCCATCCGCTGGCCGACGACCGCCGCACCCTACCGATGGAAAAGCTCGGCCTGGAGGTCGAGGCCCCGCCCGAATTCTGTCTGGCCATTTCCTACAACCCCGGCTACCAGAGCGTTCTCAAGGACTTGAAGCAATCAACCCGGCAGCGCTTTGTCGCGCTGGAATTCGACTACCCGTCGGCCGAACTCGAGCGCCGCATCGTCGCCACCGAATCCGGCGTGTCCGAAGCCGTGGCGAGCAATCTGGTGCGCTTCGCCCAGATGACGCGCAACCTCAAGGGCAGCGGGCTGGAGGAAGGCGCCTCGACGCGGCTGCTGGTGCATGCCGGCAAGCTGATCGCCGACGGGGTGAGCCCCGTCTCCGCCTGCAAGGCCGCGGTCGCCCAGGCCGTCACCGACGACGACGACATGCTCAAGGCCATCCAGGAACTGTCCTCGTCTATTTTCTAGGCTGAAGCGGGCAATCCGACATGGCGCAGCAGCCGCACACCGCAGCCGAAATGGAGGCCAGCCTCCACGTCTGGCTGGAAACCGAATTCACCTATTTCAAGGTCGAGGAACTCGCCGCCGAGCTCACAGCACTGGAGCGTGACGAGCAGGACTTCATTCTCGGCTGGATCCGTCGCATCGCCTCGACCCACATCACGCTGGCCTGGCAGTTCGGCCGCCGCGCGCCCGCGCTGTTGCCGCGCATGGAGCGACGCCTGCTCGAAGCATGGGCGGTGCATACCTGCGACGTGTTCGACCGCACCGGCCTGCAGAACGCGCTCAGGGTGATGGAGCAAGTCGACAGTTTTGACGACGCTCAGCACCTGAACGATGCAGCCGGCGCGCTGTTCGAGGACATCGCGCCGGTGCTGGGCAATTTCGTCTGTGGCCTCTCCGGCCGGCGGTTGAAGCTCGAGGAAGGCGACGCCGCCTGGACCGACGGCGAGCGCATTGTGCTGCCACCGCTGATCGCCGCGCTGCCGAATCTGGACGATAACTTTCAGCTCGCCAAAATCACCGTCGCGCTGTTGTGGGCGCAAACCCGCTTTGGCAGCCTGCGCATCGACCATGCCAGCATCGCCGCCGAATATGCCGACCCCGAACGCGCCCTCACCCGCCTGCATGCACTGGAAACGCTGCGCCTCACCGCGCGCATCGCACGCGAACTGCCGGGACTGCACCGCCAGATGCAGCGCCTGCGCGCGCAACTCGATCCTGCGCTGCCGTCGACCTGGCAGCGTTTCGAAACGGCGCTGGCCACCGAGCAGGCGACGATCGACGACAGCCTGGCCCTGCTTGGCGCCGCCTACGACGAGGCCGACTGCCCGCAGTGGAGCGACCAGGGCTGCCTGCGTCCGGCTGCGATCGCTGCCGCCCGCGCCGCCCGGCTGGACAAGGAAAAGGCACGGCTGCGCATCAAGCTGGCCGAGCTCTTGGAGGAGCACGCAGCCGCGCAAGCCGACCCGCAGGCAGCCGCCGAAACGCCGCCCGAGCTGGACGTGACGCCGCGCGACGAAAACGGCCAGCTCGACTTTGACATCACCCTCGACGACGCCCCGATCGCCCCGCCCGACGGCGTCAGGCAGCTGCTTACCTCGGTCTATCTCGACTTCGGCGAAATCCCCCCGGAATACCTCGTCCCAGCGGGCGACGGCGAATACGATCCGAACCGCGTGTTCGACCAGCCGGAAGACCCCGACGCCGTGTGGCAGGGCACCTACCACGAGATCGGCGCCGAGCTGTACCCCGAGTGGGACCACGGCCGCCAGCACTACCGCAAGAACTGGTGCGTGATGCGGGAGAAAACCGTCACCCCGGCCTACGACAGCTTCTATCGCGACACCCTCGACAAACACGCCGGCGTGGTCAAGCACCTGCGCAAAAAGTTCGAGGCGCTGCGCGACGAGAACCGTCTCGACAAGCGGCAGACCCAGGGCGACGAAATCGATCTTGACGCCCTGATCGAGGCGCTGGCCGACGCGAAGGATGGCCGCGAAATGAGCGATCGTTTGTTCGTGCGCCTGCACCGCGCCGAGCGCAACATCGCGGTGGCTTTTCTGGTCGACATGAGCGGCTCGACCAAAGGCTGGATCAACGAGGCCGAGCGCGAGGCGCTGATCCTGCTGTGCGAGGCGCTGGAACTGCTGGGCGACCGCTACGCGATCTACGGCTTTTCCGGCACCACCCGAAAAAGATGCGAGCTGTTCCGCATCAAAACCTTCGACGAAACCTACGGCGACGAGGTGAAGGCGCGCATCTCCGGCATCCGCCCGCAGGAATACACCCGCATGGGCTTCGCGTTGCGCCACATGACCAAGCTCTTGAACCAGGTCGAGGCGAAAACCCGCGTGCTGGTGACGCTGTCGGACGGCCGCCCGGACGACTATTTCGACGTCTATCGCGGCCAATACGGCATCGAGGACACGCGCATGGCGCTGCTGGAAGCGGCACGCACCGGCATCCACCCCTTCTGCATCACGCTCGACCGCGACGCGCGCGACTACCTGCCTCACATGTACGGCGCGGCACGTTACATCATTCTGGATGACGTGCGACAATTGCCGGTGAAAGTCACCGACATTTACCGACGCATCACGACATGAGCCTGGACGAACTCAAAATAGGATTTTTTTACAGCAACGGCGCCTATGGCCGCACCTGGGGCGTGCGCCAGCTGGCCGAAATCGCCGCCGACGCCGAAACCGGCGAGACGGTTTACCACTTCAAGGGAATTGCCGGCGCCTGCCGCCGCAAGAAAGGCCATTGCAGCCCGGCGGAATTCGCCCGCTGGGCGAAATATCAGGTGGCGCTGCTGGAAAACGACTGGAAGCGGGTCGTCGGCGACGCAGCGCCGGCCGAATCGCAGGCAGCTTAATCGGCAGCGGGTGGTTCGGTGGCAGGCAAATCCGCCGCAGGTCCATCTTCCTCGAGGATCACGGCTGCCTGCGTGCCCAGATAATCCATCACCGCGTAGGTCAGCGCAGTGCAGCCGGTGCCGTCGAGCGCTGAAATCGCGAACACCGGCCCGCTCCACTCGTAGTCCGCCACGAACTTGGCCACCACGGCTTCGCGTTCGGCTTCGTCCACCATGTCGATCTTGTTCAGCACCAGCCAGCGCGTCTTGTCATAGAGCTTCTGGTCGTACTTGCGCAGTTCCTCGACGATGGCGCGCGCCTCGTGCACCGGGTCGCCACCTTCCCAGCGCGGCGAAATGTCGACCAGATGCAGCAGCACCCGCGTACGCTGCAAATGGCGCAGGAACTGGTGGCCGAGGCCCGCGCCTTCTGCCGCGCCCTCGATCAGTCCCGGAATGTCAGCGATGACAAAACTGCGTTCGCTGTCCACCCGCACCACGCCCAGATTGGGCGCCAGCGTGGTGAACGGATAGTCAGCCACCTTGGGACGCGCCGCCGATACCGCGCGGATGAAGGTCGACTTGCCCGCATTGGGCATGCCCAGCAGGCCGACGTCGGCCAGCACCTTCAGTTCCAGCGCCAGTTCCCATTCCTCGCCCGGCTCGCCCAGCGTGTGCTGGCGCGGCGCGCGGTTGGTGCTGGACTTGAAATGCAGGTTGCCCAGCCCGCCCCGGCCGCCCTTGGCCAGGCAAACCGTCTGCCCGTCCGCGGCCAGATCGGCCACCACCTCGCCGCTGTTGATGTCGGTGAACACGGTTCCCACCGGCACGCGAACGATGAGGTCCTCGCCGCCCTTGCCGTAGCAC
>DATMWS010000170.1:0-6089 GCA_035562135.1 Thiobacillus sp.
TCCACCCGGGTGAAGCTTGCCAAGGACACGCTAAGAGTGGAGAACAAGACGGTGCGGCTCACCCCGGGCATGGCGGTGACGGTCGAGGTCAAGACGGGCACGCGGCGGGTGATCGAGTATTTCCTGAGTCCGCTGATGCAGTACAGCGATGAAAGCTTGAGAGAGCGGTGACTTGGAACTGCTTCATGCAAAACCTCAGCCGGCTTCGATGACCGGCATCGCCGGAATCACCAGAAGCGGTACCACGCCTTCCCTTCGGTGCTCACGCCCTTGGCGTACTTGCTGTTGGGGAAGTTCAGCGTCAGCACCCGCTGCGCGTCGTCGCGCAGGTCGGTGAGTTTCAGCTTGTCGTAGGCCACCACCATGATCGCCAGCGCCTCTTCCAGCGCGGGCGCTTCGGGATAGGTCTTCAGCACTTCCTTGGCACGGTTGGCGGCAGCCACATACGCTTCGCGCTTGAGGTAATACTTGGCGACATGGATTTCGTTGCCGGCCAGTGCGTTGACCAGGTATTTCATGCGGGCGGTCGAGTCGGCGGCATATTTGCTGTCGGGGAAGCGGGTGACCAGTTCCTTGAACGCCAGAAACGCATCGCGTGCGGCCCTGGGGTCGCGCTCGCTCATGTCCTGATTGACCAGATTGCCCAGCAGGCCGAGGTCGTCGTTAAAATTCGCCAGGCCCTTGAGATAGTAGGCGTAATCGACGTTAGGATGATTGGGGTGCAGCTTGATAAAGCGGTCGCACGCGGCGATGGCGGAAATCGGCTCGTTGTCCTTGTAATAGGCGTAGGCGATTTCCAGTTGTGCCTGTTGCGCATAGCGGCCGAAGGGGTAACGCGCTTCCAGCGTCTCGAACAGCTTGACGGCGCGTTCATAATTGCCGTCGTTGAGATTATCCTTGGCTTCGGCATAGAGCTTTTGCGCCGACCAGCCCGTGGTCTCATCCTTGACCTCGGGCAACAGGCCACAGCCCCCCAGGGTGAGCGCGGCGGCCAGCAGCAGGCTGCCCAACACCCGATTGAGGCCAGGCGCCCGATTGAATGTATTAGAACCGGATAAACGTTGCTTAAGCATGGAAAAAGACACAGAAAGTTCGTCGACCGATTATAAGGGAAATACCGAAGGCGATATCCGCCAACTGGTGATCCCCGATGCGCAGGGCGGCCAGCGCCTCGATCAGGCCTTGTCCACCCTGCTGCCCGAGTTTTCGCGCACCCGCATCCAGAACTGGATCCGCGCGCGCAAGATCGCCGTGGACGATGCCTGGGGCACCACCCGGATGAAGGTCAGCGGCGGCGAGTCGGTGCGGGTGGAGATCGAGCCTGATCCGAACGCCACCCCTGACGCGCCCGAGGACATCCCGCTCGATGTGGTGTTCGAAGACCCGATGCTGCTGGTGATCAACAAGCCGGTCGGCCTGGTGGTGCATCCCGGCAGCGGCAATCGCCGCGGCACGCTGTTGAACGCGTTGTTGCACTGGGTGCCGCAGGTGGCCGAGCTGCCGCGCGCGGGCATTGTGCACCGGCTGGACAAGGACACCTCCGGCCTGCTGGTCGTCGCCAAAACCCTGACGGCGCACACCGACCTGGTGCGCCAGCTGCAGGCGCGCACCGTCAAGCGCGAATATCTCGCCCTGGTGTATGGCGAGGTCGACCACGCGGGCACCGTCGATGCGCCGCTGGCCCGCGATCCGCACAACCGCACCAAGCGCACCGTGCACACCATGGGCAAGGAAGCCGTCACGCATTACGAGGTGGTCGAGCGCTTTCCTGGCGTGACGCTTTTGCGCTGCAAGCTGGAAACCGGGCGCACCCACCAGATTCGGGTGCACATGCAGCATATCGGCCACCCCCTGGTCGGCGAATCGGTATACGCCGCCAGCCGTCGCAGCCACCTCAAGATACCCTTCCCGCGCCAGGCGCTGCACGCCGAACGACTGGGCCTGATCCACCCGGTCACGCACGAATTCATGCAGTGGGAATGCCCTTTGCCGCCGGATTTCGCGTCGCTCCTGCAAGCACTGCGCGACAACACCGACTGGGGTAAATGAGCCAGATCCTGCCCGACTGGCCCGCCCCGCCGCGGGTGGTCATCCCGCTTTTCACCCGCGGCGGGGCGGGGTGAGCGGCGCACCCTGGGGCAACTTCAACCTCGGCGACCATGTCGGCGACGATCCGCTCCATGTGGTTGCCAACCGCGCGCGCTTGCGCCAGCAGCTGCCGGCCGAGCCCGGATGGTTGAAGCAGATTCACAGCGCCCGCGTGGTCGAGCTCGGGCGCGACACGAACCGGGAAGCCGACGCCGCATTCACCCGCCAGGTGGGCGCGGTCTGCGCGGTGCTCACCGCCGACTGCCTGCCGGTGCTGTTGTGCGACCGCGCCGGCAGCGTTGTCGCCGCCGCGCACGCCGGCTGGCGGGGGCTGGCGGGCGGCGTGCTGGAGGCCACCGTGGCCGCGATGCAGGTGCCGCCGGGCGAAATCCTTGCCTGGATGGGCGCCGCCATCGGCCCGCAGTCGTTCGAGGTGGGCGACGAGGTGCGCCAGGCTTTCGTGAACCGGCACCCGCACGCTGCCGCGGCCTTTCTGCCTCACCCCGCGTCAATCCCGGGCAAATGGCTCGCCGACATCTATCAACTCGCGCGCATCCGCCTCAATCACGCCGGCGTGCAGGCGATTTACGGCGGCGGGCGCTGCACCTATCAGGAAACGGACAGCTTCTATTCCTATCGTCGCGACGGCGTGACCGGGCGGATGGCGTCGCTGATCTGGCTGGTGTAAAAAACGCTATAGCAACGCTGATTAATTCAATATAGCCGTCATTGCGAGCGAAGCGCGGCAATCCAGCGCATTGATCAAGCAGGCATTTCTGGATTGCCCTAAAGGACTCCGATCCACTATAGGCTGAAGCCCATGTGGAATCGTATGCCGCGTCGCTGCGCTCCTCGCAATGACAAATTAAGCGTTTCCCTAGAAGTCTTCCCGCACGCGCAGATAGCGGGGAAAGCGCGGCAAGCCGTTTTTCGTCAGGTGCTGATAGCGATAAGTGATGCGCGTGCCGAGGGGCGGCGGCTGGCGCCGCAGCGCATCGGAGAGCCCGCTGCCGATTCGAAAGCGCTTGCCGCCCGGCATTTCCATTGTCAGCGCACCGGTCATGCCCTGGTATTTGCCGCTGCCGGGCGAATAGCCGACGACGACCGCCTCGGCGTCCTGCCAGGGTTTCAGCTTCAGCAGCGCATCGCTGCGGCCGGTCAGATAAAGCGCGTCGGCGCGGTGCAGCATCAGGCCTTCGCCGCCCGCGCGCACCACGGCATCCATGCGCTGCATCAGTTCGGCCTGGTTGGCCACGCGAACCTGCTCGACGGCCTGCAGCCAGGGCACAGCGGCCTGGGCAATGAGTGCCTGCATCTGCCTGACGCGCTCGCTGAACGTGCCCGCTGCGCCGGGCAATTCGAAAATCAGGTAACGCACCTGCCGCCATTCGACATCGATGGGCTGAATGCGGCGCACCGTCCCCGACAGCGCGTCGAACTGGTCGCGTGCTATCCACAGTTCGCCGTCCAGCGGCACTGCCGGAAAGTTTGCGCTGAACCACGCCGGCGCAGGGACAATGCCGCCGCCGCGAAAGCGCAGCGTGCGGCCGTCCCACTGGGCGCGCACGCCGTCGAATTTCTCGCTCACCCAGTACTGGCTGACGTCGACGTCGGTGGCATACACCTCGGCCAGCAGCATCGCCGGGGCGGCCGGCGGCGTGTCGCCCCATGCCGGGTGCGGAACCCACGCGGCCCAGGCCAGCGATAGCGCCAGCCACAGCGCGGCCAGACCGCGCTTCAGGCCAGCCATTTGTGCAGGAATTGCGCGTGCCCCATGGCGGGGTCGAGCTGATAGGCGGTAAAGCCGAGCCGCTGATACAGCGCGCGGGCAGACGCATTGCCATGCAGCACTTCGAGCGTGAGCTTGCAGGCGCCGCGATCGCGGGCGATCGATTCGACTTCGGCAAACATCCGTGCCGCAATGCCGCGGCCGCGATGGCTGGAGGCGACCACCACGTCGTGCACGTTGACCAGCGGGCGGCAGGCAAAGGTGGAAAACCCCTCGATGGCGTTGATGAGTCCCACCGGCGTGTCGCCGTCGAACGCCAGCACGCTGAACATGAAGGGCCGCGCAGCGAGTTCGCTGATCAGATTGTCGCGGGCGAAATCGCTGAGCGGCTCGCCGCCGCCCGCCGGATCGCGCGCGTAGGCATCCAGCAGTTCAAGCAGCGCGGCGGCATGCGCAGGGTCGTCGTAGCGGGCACGGGCGATATCAATCATGGAGCCAGCCAAAATGAGTGCATTCGCCGTGTAGTGTCCTTGCTGTGCAAGGCGTCACACAGGCTTGATGAGCAACATCTCATTGCCGCCTCGCTGGAATTCGTAAGACACGCGCCTGAACTCGGCACTGAAGCGGTGATGTGCAAGATGCTCGATGATTGGCTTGAGGTGCGGCGATGGATTGCCCTCTAGTGTAAGTAGAGGAAACACCCGCACTTCACGAGCGACGCGCAGCATTTCTTGAAGCGCCTGAAGATGAAACTCGACCGACAGGTGGGCGCTATACAGAAACAGGAAATGTGACGACAAAGCGATGTCGAACGTGTCAGATTTGAAAGGCAGGGACGGTAGTTCTCCCGCGATGTAGCGGCCTTCACGCTTTCCGGATTCGAAGTCCGACAGGAAAGCATCCATCGCCGACATACGTATTCGTCCGAGTTCTTCGACCGACGAAATGGCGTTCCAAACATAGTCGTTCTGGTTTTTGCGCATTTGGGCCATCACGGTGTCGTAGGTTTCAGCGACACGACTTTTGACCTGTGCGGCATCAAACGCATAGATGGGATCGATTGAGACGACATTCCCGCCCCGTTTTGTTAACTCGGAGTTGAACCCGGCCGGGCCGTCGCCGCAGCCCAGAATGCGGCGTTGCAGATCGGCTTCTGAAAGGTCAAACATGGTGGCGTATTCCGCATAGGAACGCCCCCATGGCACAACTTTGTCGAGCGTAAATCCCATATTTGATCGCGGTCTGTCTATTATTCAGGGCCGATGCGCATCGACAGATCGATCGCACGAATATGCTTGGTCAGGCTGCCGACGGAAATGCGGTCGACCCCGGTTTCGGCCACCGCGCGCACGGTCTCCAGCGTGATGTTGCCGGAGGCTTCGAGCAGGGCGCGGCCATGGGTGACCTGCACCGCGTGGCGCATGTCCGCGAGGCTGAAGTTGTCGAGCAGGATCAGCGGTGCGCCGGCACTCAGGGCCTGTTCGAGTTCGTCGATGTTTTCCACTTCGATCTGCACGCTGACCTTGTCGTCTGCCAGCCGGAATGCCGCTTCCAGCACCTGCGCGATGCCGCCCGCCGCGGCGATGTGGTTTTCCTTGATCAGGATGCCGTCAAACAGTCCGATGCGCTGGTTCTGCCCGCCGCCCATCCGCACCGCGTATTTTTCGGCCATGCGCAGGCCGGGCAGGGTTTTGCGGGTGTCGAGGATGGCCGTGTGCGTGCCGCGCACGGCTTCGACATAGGGTCGGGTGGCCGTGGCCACCGCCGACAGGGTTTGCAGGAAATTCAGCGCCGTGCGCTCGGCGGTGAGCAGGGCACGGGCATTTCCCTTGATTTCGATCAGCACGCTGCCGGCGGCGATGGTGTCGCCCTCGTTCACCTTCCAGTCGATGACGCAACCGAGGTCGAACGTCTGAAAACAGGCGTCGAACCACGGCCGTCCGGCGATCACGGCGGCTTCACGGCTGACGACGTGGGCGCGCGCGGTTTGCGTCGCGGGGATGAGTTGGGCGGTGAGGTCGCCGCTGCCGACGTCTTCGGCCAGTGCGCGCGCGACATCGGACAAAACCTGATCTACATTCAATTCAGACATGAAGGGTTGAAATCGCCCGAGAAGGCATCATTTGTGTGACATTGAATATACCCTAAGCCCGAGGTCACTTATGCGTTTTGACAAGCTCACCACCCAGTTCCAACAGGCAATTTCCGATGCGCAAAGCCTTGCCGTCGGCGGCGAACATGCCTACATCGAACCGCAGCATCTGCTGCTTGC
>DATMWS010000171.1:0-12157 GCA_035562135.1 Thiobacillus sp.
GATGCTGGGCGGAGGCGACCAGAACGGCTTACGTCGTCCCCGGCACCACCCTGCGCCACGCGCGAGGCGAGGGCAAGTCGGACGACCGTGAATGTCGCATCGGCGCGTTGCCGCCGGGTGAAAACATCCTCACCCTCCAGAAGGGCGACCTGCTCATCCTGACCCGTGACCTCAAGCCGGGTCGCCCGGCGGCCTACGACAGTGCGGGAAAAATCCTGACCCCTGCCGTGATCGGTTGCACCATTCCGGAGGTGTTCGATGACGTCCGGGCGGGGGAGCCGATCTGGTTCGACGACGGCAAGATCGGCGGCGTCGTCGAGAAGGTGGAGAAGGCACGGGTCCACGTCCGCATCACACAGGATCACGTAAAGCCCGTGAAACTCCGAGCCGACAAGGGGATCAACCTTCCCGAGAGTGAGCTGCGCCTCGCGGCCATGACCGCCAGGGACATCGCGGACCTGTCCTTCGTGGCCCGGCATGCCGACATCGTCGAGCTGTCCTTCGCCAACAGCGCCCAGGATGTGGAGTCGCTCCAGCAGCGCCTGGCGAGCTTGGGGAGTCAGCAGCCTGCCATCGTGCTGAAGATCGAAACGCGGCGCGGCTTTGAGAACCTGCCGGACATGCTGCTGACGGCCATGCGTGCCCCGTGTTGCGGGGTAATGATCGCCCGGGGCGATCTGGCCGTCGAATGTGGATTCGAACGCCTGGCGGAAGTTCAGGAAGAGATTCTCTGGATCTGCGAGGCTGCGCATGTCCCCGTGATTTGGGCCACCCAGGTCCTGGAAACGCTTGCCAAAGAAGGGAGACCATCGCGCGCCGAGATCTCGGACGCATCGATGGGGCTCCGCGCCGAGTGTGTGATGCTCAACAAGGGGCCTTTCATCGTCAGCGCCGTGCGGGTATTGGACGATATTCTGCGGCGGATGCACGCGCACCAGGCCAAAAAGCGATCCATGCTCCGGGAGTTGCGCTTGGCCCACATGCTGCCGTCCGAACCAGATACAACAGCCGACCGGGGCCGCCATTCCGCTTCAAGCCGGGATGTTGGCCTTGCAGGCTGCCTCGGCGTCTGAGATTGTTAAGGCTTGTCCGACGCCTGCCCGCTGGGCTCTGTCGCGTACTGCCAGTCCTGCGGGTGGGGGCAGGCATCGTACAACCCTTAACAGAATCGGCCGGTAGCAGCCCTTCACCGATGCAGCCGCCCCGACGCTGGCTGCAAATCCGCACTCAACACCTCGCGCTCGTCGAACACAAAGCAATCTCCGTGATAATGCGCGCCACCAACCTCCTCGAAATACTTGAGGATGCCGCCTTCGAGTTGGTACACGTGCTCGATGCCGATGGCCTTCATGTGGATGGCGGCCTTTTCGCAGCGGATGCCGCCGGTGCAGAACGACACCACGGTCTTGCCTGCATAGTCAGCGCGGTGTTCGGCCAGATGGGGGGGGAATTCGCTGAAGATGCCGATGTCGTAATCGACGGCGTTGTCGAAGGTGCCGGCGGCGACTTCGTAGTCGTTGCGGGTATCGAGCATGACGACCGGGCGGCCGGCGTCGTCACAGCCGCGATCCAGCCATTGCTTCAGGGTGGCGGCCGCCACCGAGGGCGCGCGCCCCGCTTCCGGGCGGATCAGCGGATGCTTCATGGTGATGATTTCCTTCTTCAGCCGCACCCGCATTTTCCTGAACGGCGGCTCGGCGGACAGGCTTTCCTTGGGCTGCAGGTCGGCGAAGCGCGGATCGGCCCGCAGCGTGGCCACGATGGCGTCGATCGACTCGCGCGAGCCGGCCAGGAACACGTTGATGCCTTCGGGGGCGAGCAGGATGGTGCCCAGCAGACCGAGTGCCTGACAGCGCGCGGCGAGGTCGGCGCGCAAGGCCTCGCGGTCGGTGAGGGTGACGAATTTGTAGCAGGAAATATTGACGACGGACACGGTAAAACCCTTTCAACAAGGCGACATTATACGAAGCGGCTCTGCCCAGCCGAGGGTTTTTGATACCCTTCAGCCTTCTCCTGCCCTTTCCCGACCATGGACGAACAATTAGACACGCTGGATCACGCCCAACAAACCGCGATCGGCCTCGCGATCCAGTTCGGGCTCGGTGCCGCATGAAGCGCGCCAGCCCGTCAGCCTCCCCCACGTCGAAGACGGTCTTCACCGATCCGCTGGCGGAGGTGTTGCGCCCGGGCCAGTCGATCGAACTGCTGAAGGAACTGCACATCCTGACGCGCGACGGCAAGCTCAACCAGGACAGCCGCCGCAAACTGAAGCAGGTCTATCACCTGTGCAATTTCATTGAGCCGCTGCTGAACGAGGTGCTGAGCCAGCAGGACACGCTGACGCTGGCCGACCACGGCGCGGGCAAGTCGTATCTGGGCTTCATCCTGTACGACCTGTTTCTGAAAGACCGCCCCGGCAGCCACATCTACGGCATCGAAACGCGCGACGAGCTGGTGGAGAAGTCGCGCGAACTGGCAGCGCGGTTGGGCTTTGCGCGCATGTCCTTCCTGAATGCGACGGTGGCGGAATCGATCACCACCGTCGCCCTGCCGTCGCGCATCGATATCGTCACTGCGCTGCACGCCTGCAACACCGCGACCGATGACGCCATCCAGTTCGCGCTCGCCAAAGAGGCCCGCCACATCGTGCTGGTGCCGTGCTGCCAGGCCGAGGTCGCCGCCGTCCTGCGCAAACATAAAAACGAATCGTTCGGCAAAACCCCGTTGTCGGAGATCTGGCGCCACCCGATCCACACGCGCGAATTCGGCAGCCAGCTCACCAACGTGCTGCGCTGCCTGCAACTGGAGTCGCACGGTTACCAGGTCACCGTCACCGAATTGGTCGGCTGGGAACACTCGATGAAGAACGAGCTCATCGTCGCCACCCAGAAAAACACGCCGCGCAAGAACGCGCGCACCCGCCTGCAGCAGATTCTGCAGGAACTCAATCTGCAGGAACTCGAAGGACGTTTTCTCGGCCCGCAATAATCCAAAAAAAGCCTATGCTTTTAGTAAGCGTGTGTTTGTCTGGATTGCCTGATGCGCCTGTGTGCCCTGACCCTTCACTTCGCTGCGCTGGCCTTGTTCGCTGTTATCACGGGCTGTGCTACGCCGCAATACCAAACGACCGTCCGCCTGATTCCGCCGGCCGATGTGCAGGGCCGCGCCTGCGTCCAGGACTGCGAAGCTAAAAAAACCGTATGCCAGGGAGATTGCCAATCCCGCTACCAGGCCTGTGCGAATGAGCTTGAGCCGCAGGTGGAAGCGCGCTACACCGAAGCGCTGAAACAATATGAACTCGAGCTGAGGCAGTACGCCACGGCCTTGCGCCACTACGAGATGCAGCTGCATTTCGGATGGATGAGCAGCTACCCCTACTACTACCCCTACTACTACCCCTACTACTACCCCTACCACTACCCCTACTACTGGTGGGATCCGTGGCCGGGACCGTATTTTCCGCCGTCCTATCGCGAACCGGTGATGCCGACCCGGGACAGCGTGCGCGCGCAATTGGTGAAATCGAATTGCCAGGACGACTGCGGTTGCCTACCCGCTTACGACACCTGTTTTGTCGGCTGCGGCGGCCAGCGCGTGAGCGAGACGGTCTGTATCAAGAACTGCCCGCCGGCCAAATAAAAGTACCCACAAGGGGGCTGCCGGGGTTCCAGAGCCGACAAGTCGGCGACAACCGCGCTCAGGCTCCCGGCTGCAGCTGGATCAGCTTCACCGGCACGCTCTGCGTATCCGTGTTGATCCAGATTTCGCCGTCCTGCACCATGCATTGCAGGCGCATGTTGCGTTCGGCCAATGAGGCCAGCGCCTGGCTGGTCTCGGCGGGCAACTGCAGCACGGTCAGATTGGAAAACCGCGTGAGCTTGCTGGCGATCTGTTTCCACCACACGTCGCAACTGCTGCTGTAGCACAGCAGCACGACCCGTTCGGCGCGGCCGCATGCGCGGCGGATGCGCGCTTCGTCGGGCTGTCCGAGGTCGATCCACAGGGTGATTTCACCGGTCAGGTTCTTCACCCACACCTCGGGCTCGTCGACATCGAACAGTCCCTTGGTGAAGGCGATGCCGTCCTGGGCATAAAGGGCATAGGCCAGCACCCGCACCATCATGCGTTCGTCGGTTTCGGAGGGATGGCGTGCGATGGTCAGCGCGTGGTCGGCGTAGTAATGCCGATCCATGTCGGCAATCTGTAGCTCGGCTTTGTAGATGATGGCGCGAAGGGCCATGGTGACTCACTCTCGAACAGGGCGGCGGATTGTAGCCGTGCGGCCATAAAAAAACCCCGGCGAACCGGGGTTTTTTCTTCAGCGAGTCGTAATGATTACGAAACGATCTGAATGTTTGAAGCTTGCTTGCCCTTGGGGCCAGTCGTCACTTCGAAGCTGACTTTCTGGTTTTCCTGCAGGGACTTGAAGCCACTGGAGTTGATTGCGGAGAAATGTGCAAAGAGATCTTCGCCGCCGTTATCCGGAGTGATGAAGCCAAAACCTTTTGCATCGTTAAACCACTTTACTGTACCCGTTTCCATCTTGTTTCCTATCTATCTAAAAAATTGAGCAACATGCCCTATCGATCGAATTTCAAGGAAAACGCTTACCAGAGGTACCGCAATTAAAGCTTGAATCCAACAGATGGCGTATTAGTACCATAGAAAGATTGAGATGTTCAAGCACTTTTTTCAATTACCTTCCTAGCGCACGCAATATCAGGGTGTCACCCCGCTGGGTGAACTCCAGATGCTTCAGCACGCTCATCCCCAGCAACACCTGATCGCCTCCCATGCCGGGGTTGAGGCTGGCGGGCACGCCGCGCAGATCGAACGGCCCGAACGCCAGCGCATCCACCCGGGTGGCGCGGGTGGCGACGGTGCCGTTGGCAGTGATCGACTGCTGGTGCGCGCCCGCCTCGAGCCCCAGTTTTCCCGCCAGATGTGCCGGGATCGACACCAGCGTGGCGCCGGTATCAAGCAGGAAGGTGACCGGCTGGCCGTTGATCGTGCCGGGAAAAACATAGTGTCCGCCGCCACTGCGCTTCAGCACCAGTTCACTGCCCGGCGCGATCTGCAACTGGTGATTGGGGTTGTTGCGCGCCTGCAGGCTGTTTTCGAAGTAGAGATAAAACAGGCCCAGCATCAGCAGGCTGGCGGCCAGGGCCATACCCCGCCCAAGGCGGCGGTGGGGATTATGGGAAGCAGGGTCGGAGGCGTTTGAGTTCACGGCATGAAGACAGTCAGGGCATTGAAACGTTCGGCGCACTCGGCACCAGCCCTATTCATACCACACACACCGTGCAACCAGGACAGCGACGCTCCGCCGGGCGTCGCTGTCCTGTCCAAGCGTTCAGACGTGAGACATCCGTGGCTGGCTGAAGTGACAGTGCGGGGCATCGCCAAACACCTCGCGCAGGTAGCGGGTTTCGATATGCAGCAGACGTTTGTGGTCGCCGGCTTCCAGATACACATCCGGCTGCGCCATCAGCGCATCGTCCCACACCATTTCCACCCCCCAGGCATTCGGCAGGCCCGGCACCACGCCGGGTTCACACTCAGAGAACAGGCGGCTCACGCTGGCCTCGTCGGCCAGGCTGAACTCCACGCCATTATCCAGCCCCAGCTTGCCGAGATGGACTTCCTGGTCGGCGGGAATCATCGCCACCATCTGGCAGTCCACACCTTCGAGCAGCACGCCCTTGGCCACCCGATCGGGTGTGACCCCAGCCGCGCGCGCAGTTTCGACGCTGGTCTGGGTGTGTGGATGCGCCACGATTTCAAACGGAATCATGTGCTGGTCCAGAAAACGTTCCATACGATGCAGTGCGTTCATGGTCATCTCCTTGCAAATAGGTGAGCAGTTTTCAATATAGCCCACCCCCATCCGCCTGCATGACGGTGCTTCAGGAACGCTACCGCCGGTGGGGGTGGTCGCCCGCGCGAAAATGCCGGCGCGGCGCCTTGGGATGTTCCTGCACCTGGCAGGCACGGCGGAACGCCAGCAAGGCCTCCTGCGCGCGTCCCAGCACACTGCCCTGGGGATAGTGCCCCGCTGCGTTCAGCTTGCCCGCCGCAACGCCGGTCAACAGTTCAATGCCCTCGGTCACGTGTTCTGCGGTAGAAATATGGAAGCGTCCCCGGGCGACCGCCTCCACCAGTCGCGGCGCCAGCATCAGATGGCGGCGATTGCGTCCGGGGATCAGCACGCCCTGGCTGCCGTCCAGACCGGCGGCCTCGCACACGCGGAACCAGCCCTCGATCTTTTCATTGATCCCTCCCACCGGCAGCACCTCGCCGTGCTGGTTGACCGCGCCGGTGACGGCGATGCCCTGTTTGAGAGGCAGGCCCGACAGCGCCGACAGCAATGCATACAGTTCGGCGCACGATGCGGAATCGCCTTCCACGCCGTGGTATTGCTGCTCGAAGACGATGGACGCGTTGAGGGAAAGCGGCGCGAGATGGGCGAACAGCGCGGCCAGGTAGTTCTGCAGGATGAACACGCCCTTGTCGTGGATCGGGCCGGACAGCTCGACCTCGCGTTCGATATTGAGCAGCCCGTCCTCGCCCGCGTAGGTGCGCGCGGAAAGCCGAACCGGCATGCCGAAGCAGTAATCGCCCAGATCGACCTGGGTGAGGCCATTGAGCTGGCCGACCCTGGCGCCGTGCAGCTCGATCAGCACATCGCCCTCGGCAATTTCTTCGCGCAGGCGCTGTTCGGGATAATCGTGCCGCCCGGTATGCGCCGCGAGCGCCGCCTCGACGTCTTCCGCCGTGACCAGGCCCGGCCCGCGCGCGCGGCAAATCGTGGCGCTTTCCATCACCATCGCCTCGGTGTGCGCGAAAATCGCGCTCTCGCGCGCCTGGTCGCCGGCTTCGCGATGCGATTCCTCGAGCAGGCGCGCCACCGCCGCCGCCGAAAAGTGCGGCAAGCCATGCTCGCGGCAGGCATGAGCGACGAATATCGCCGAGGCGCGACGGGTATCCGAACTGGCGACGAAGCTGTCGGCGAAATCGACCTTGGCGCGGAAGTGGCGGGCGAATTCCGGCGCCGCTTCCTGCAGCTCGTAGTACTGCTCGCGCGAGCCGACCAGCACCAGCTTGACCTCGACGTCGACCGCCTCCGGCACCAGCGACACCGCCGCAATCGGCGAAAACGACACGCCCGGCTCCTCGATTTGCAGCCGCCCGCTGCGCAGGAAGCGCCGCAGCTGCTCCCAAACCAGCGGATCGGCCAGCACGTCGCGCAGGTGCAGCATCAGAAAGCCACCGTGCGCCTGCAGCAGGCTGCCGGCACGGATGCGCGAAAAGTCGGTCACCAGCACGTCGTTCTCGGACTGGTATTCGATGCTGCCGAACAGTGCACGGAACAGCGGGTTGTCCTCGACGATCACCGGCGCGCCGGTCAGGCCACCGTTGTCGACCACCAGATTGACGCGGTAGCGCGCCAGCACCATTTGCAGGTTCTCCAGCCGGCCTTCGTCGTCCTCGCCGCCGTTGAACAGATCCAGGTTGTCGAACACATCCTGGGCGAGCGCATCCAGCCAGGCATTGAGCTTGGCGGCATCCTTGATCTGCTTCTTCAGCCCGGTGCGGATCGCCTGCAGTTCGCGCTCGACGAGCGGCTTCACCACCTGCCGCCGCAGCGCCGCCAGGGCCTCGTTCATCGCGCGCTCCAGCGGCTGGGTTTTCTCGATGTAGCGGGAGATCTCGGCACGCAGTTCCTGCTCGGCCTGCTCCACCGCGGCTCGGCGCGCCTTCGGCAGCGCCAGCACTTCGTCCTCGGTGAGCACCTGCCCCTTCTTGCCGACGAGGGTGTACACCATGCGCCCGTCCTCGCGGCGCAGCGAAAAGCTGCGCGCCTCGGCAAACGCGGTCAGCTCGGCATAGTGCCGCGCCACGTCGTCCTTCCAGGCCTGATCGATGCGTTCGCTCTCGGCCTTGTAATCCTGCCCTTCCAGTCGCTGCGGCATTTCATCTTGCAGCGTCTTCACCGCCTGCGCCAGCAGCTGACGCAGCAGTCGCCCCTCGCCGGCCGGTAGACGCAGCGCCAGCGGCCGTTCCGGCGCGTCGAAGTTGTGCAGATAGCACAGATCGGGCGGCACCCGCTTGCTCGCCGCCACCTCGAGCATCGCCTGTTTGAGCAGCGAGGAACGGCCGCTGCCGACTTCGCCCAGCACGAACAGGTTGTAGTTGGGCTGATCCATTCCCAGACCGAAGCGGGCGGCGGCCTCGGCACGCGCCTGGCCGATCCACGGCAGCGGTTCCCCCATCAATTCGGAGGTGTCCGCAAATCCCAGTGACGCGGGGTCAAGGGTCAGGCGAAGGTCGGCGGGAGACAAGGTGGCAATCGGCATGATGGGGATTCAGGCCCTGAAGCTTGTAATGCCCGGATTATTGCGCAAGACCTGCCTGTGCGGCGGGATCAGCTTCGCGGCGCAAGCAGGCCGGCCCACTGCGCCTGGCTTTGTAGGTAACGCGCGCGGAGGCTTGCCGCGTTCTCGTGCAGTACGTCGGCGGGCACGGCCAGCGCCTGCAGCACCGCGGGCTCGACCTGGCTGACCGCCACACTGCGGGGAACTGCTAGCGGCTCCCAGGTTTCGGCAAAGGCGGTCCGCTTGTCGGGGCGCTGGCTCTGCTGCGGCGGCATCAGACTGACCCGCGGCAGGCCGTAGGCCAGCGCAACGATGCGGGCGTGCAGGCTACTGCCGACCATGCCGCGACTGGCGGCGATGAGGGCGCAGATGTCCCACAGATGCAGCGACGGGAACAGCCGCGTCGTGCCGGGCGGCAGGCGGCGCAGCAGACTTTCAAGCAGCGCCGGATCATCGTGCCACGGCGCCGCGCCGGCGCGGAACAGCGCCAGCCCCAGGCCGGTCGCGGCAGCCGCTCCCGACAGACCCTGTGCCAGCGCATCCAGGCTGGCGTCGTCGGCAAAATCCGCGCTGAACTGGCACGCCAGATAACCCTGCGGGAAAGCGTCCTGGATGATCTTTACCGCGCCCTGCAGCCGGTGCTGGCGAATCACCTCGCCGTAGCACTGCGCCACCATCACCGCCGGATCGGGGCACAGCGGGGCGGCTATCCCCTCGGCCAGCAATGCGGCCTGCGTGACGTGATCGCGCACGCTGAGCCAGTCCGCCTGCCGCAGCGCCGCCTTCACTTCGTCCCGCTGCGCGGACGACCGGTAATCCCACTCCACGCCACCGACGGCGTTGAATATCAGCTTGCCGCCCGGCGCCAGCGACTCGCGCCCCACGACATAGGGCATGGTCCGTGAGGTTCCAAGCTGACGCGCCGCCCAGTCGGCGGCCGCAGCGGGATCGGCGTCGTAGCGCGCGATGATGTCAGCGACTTCAGCTGGTTCGCACAACATGACCGCGGCCTGCCAGGCGGTGCAGGTGAGCAACTCGCCGCCGACGTGGATCAACTGGGCAGGCCGCGCAGGGAGCGGCGTCACTTGATGGCCGCCGAAAGCCCGCAGATCGCGCGCCGCCAGTCCGGCGAATGCGAACGAACGTCCCGGCAGCAGCGCCTCCAGCAGATGCGGGAACAGCAGGTCGCCGAAGTTGTGACGGTCGAAGGCGCCGAACAGCACCGGCGGGGGGTGAGGGTTCATCGTCAGCGCAATCCGAATGAAAAGGTCGGGGACATCATGCGCGTGATTTTTTCGCATGCGGCGCGATTTCGCACTACATTCGCGAAAACACCAACGCACGCCACCCGATGAAATCCGCCCACCCCTCCTTCTTTGTCCTCATCGCGCTCATCGGCGGGCTGGCCATCTTCAGCTCCACGCTGTCGAAAACCCCGGTGCTGCCGCTGTTCGCGGCCTCGCTCAACGCCACGCCGGCGGAAATCGGCTGGATCGTCATGGCCTCGACGATCCCCGGCATCCTCATCAGCTATCCCGCCGGCGCGCTGTCCGATTTTCTGGGCAAGCGGCGCATGCTGCTGGCCTCCCTGGTCGTGTTCGCCAGCGCGCCCTTTCTCTATCTGGTGATTGAAACCGCCTGGCAGCTGATGGCGGTGCGCTTCTACCACGGCTTCGCCACCGCGATTTTCGGCACCGTGGCGAGCGCGGCGATTGCCGAACGCTACACCGCCGACCGCGCGGCGCGGCTCTCCACCTATTCCTCGGTCACCATCGTTGGCCGTTCCATCGCGCCGTTTCTCGGCGGCACCCTGATCTCGCTGGCAAGTTTCGACGCGGTGTACATCGCCTGCGCCGTCAGCGGCGTGCTGGCGCTGGCGGCCGGCCTGCTGCTGCGCGATGACACCCCGTCGTCGACGACGAAACGGGAGCTGCCGCATTTCTGGGCGAGCCTCACCACCGTGCTGCGCGACCGCAGCATCATGCTGGTGAGCCTGGTCGAGGCGGCGCAATACCTGGTGTTCGGCGCGATCGAAGCCTTCCTCGCCCTGTTCGCCGCCTCGCTCGGCATTCCCGCGTGGCAGATCGGCATCATTCTCGGCGTGCAGCTTCTCAGCATCGTCTTCGCCAAGCCGCTGATGGGCCGTGTGTCCGACCGCGTGGGGCGCCGCCGCGTCATCCTGCCCGGCCTCCTGATCGGCGCGGCGAGCATCGTGCTGCTGCCCTATTTCCCCAACTTCATCGGCCTGTCGGTGCTGAGCCTCGTGTTCGGCCTCGGCTTCGCCACCGTCACCTCGTCCACCGCCGCGCTCGTCGCCGACCTCACCCGCGACGGCCGCTACGGCTCGTCAATGGGCGTTCTGCGCACCGTGATGGACGTCGGCCAGTCCATCGGCCCGGTGCTCACCGGCCTCATGGTCGGCGCCGCCGGCTACGGCAGCGCCTTCACCCTGCTGGCGGCGATCCTGGTGGCGGCCGCGCTGATGCTGGGCCTGCTGCTGCGCGACGGGTAGCGCAACGCCCGATCGGCTATAGTGAGGCAGCCCGCTTCCCCCAAGGAGACCCCCATGCATATCCGTTCCCTGTTCGCCCTGCTGGCCTTCGTCCCTGCCTGCTTCCTGCTCCCGGCCGCTGCCGATTCCAGCGTCGACCTCACGCCTACTGCCCTGCAGCAGCAATCGATTTCAACCGAGGCCTGCCTTGCCAATGCCAAGGGCATGCAACTCGCCCAGATCCAGACAGCCTGCTGCAAGGCCCACAAAGGCATCTGCGGCTGCCGCGCCGGCAAGATCGTGTGCTGCGACAACACCACCAGCAACGAGCCGGGGTGTACGTGTCATGGCGACGAGGGCGTCGCCGAATAGCAAGCAGGAATTCGTGGAATGACCAAAACAGTTCACACAACCGTCAAGACCAAGACCGTGCCCTACGACGTAGCCGAGCAACTACGCACCCCCGAGGAAATGGCTACCTATCTCAGCGCCTGGCTGGAAAAGGCGCCAGACGACACCGCAGGCATCGTCCGTGCTCTGGGCGACATTGCCCGTTCAAAAGACATGCTGTCTAAATTACGTTAGCCAATTTCGCAACATGAAAGAACTAGACCTCCTTCATCGTCTCATCTACCTAGATCGTGATTACGTTGCTGACGTTTACGAGGCTGTTACTGGAACGCCTGCGATGACGCAGATCACAAAAGCTGAGGGAAAAAAGGCTGGAACAGCCATTCCCATTTTCTCAGCGGAGATCAGCGCGGGTGAAACCAGAACCTTCTCTCTATCTTCCGCTGCAATGTTCAAGGAAATCCTGCCAAAGTTAACGGGATTTTCGGATATTCCTTCAACAGGCGTTCAAGTCGGGCAACGCTCGATGGTTAGCTGGGTAGAAGGTGACATGAGCGTTTTTATGGTCAACCTTCGCCGCCGGGAGCCACCCGAAACACACGAAAAGATAGTTGCGTCGGAAAAGTACTTCGGAATCCACCGGGCTGATGGATTGAAACTAGCTCTATTGGCAACGCCCGAGTACTTCACCTCCGGATTAGGGTCTTTTATAAGGCTCTACGAGACCGTACTCGGTGCGCACAAGCTTCACGTCAGGGCGCTTGTACGAGCATATCCAGCAAGTACTGACTTTAAAGAAAGTATCGTTGTGCCTCTCGTAATAATTGAATCCGATGAACGCGACTAACCGTTCGTTCTAACGGATCGCCTCGGCAGCCACTGAATTCAATTCGTTAGACAAAACAAGGTAACTCTTCACTTACTCAGCGCCACCCAAACC
>DATMWS010000172.1:0-4575 GCA_035562135.1 Thiobacillus sp.
GTACTGGAAGCATCGAAAAAGCCGTCCGATTTGGGCGGCTTTTTTGTCGTCGTCAATTTTGGTTCAAGCATGGCGCTGCCTTACAATGGCGGCCATTCTTTGCAAGGAAATCAACCATGATCAAAGTGGGTATTGTGGGCGGCACGGGCTACACCGGGGTCGAGTTGCTGCGGCTGCTGACGCGCCATCCACGGGTGGAGTTGAAGGCCATCACGTCGCGCAAGGAAGCCGGGATGCCGGTGGCGGACATGTTCCCCAACCTGCGCGGACGGGTGAAGCTGGCATTTTCCACGCCGGAAGAGGCCGGGCTGGAAAACTGCGACGTGGTGTTCTTCGCCACCCCCAACGGCGTGGCGATGCAGCAGACGCGCGCGCTGCTCGATGCCGGCGTCAGGGTGATCGACCTGGCGGCGGACTTCCGCATCAAGGACATTGCGGTGTGGGAGCAGTGGTACAAGATGGAGCATGCCTGCCCGGATCTGGTGGCCGAGGCGGTGTATGGCCTGCCTGAGATCAACCGCGATCGCATCCGCGGCGCGCGGCTGATCGCGAATCCGGGCTGCTATCCGACGGCGGTGCAGCTGGGCTTTTTGCCGCTACTGGAGTCCGGCGCGGTGGACGTCGGCTTCCTGGTGGCGGACGCCAAATCGGGCGTGTCCGGCGCCGGACGCAAGCCGGAAACCCACATTCTGTTTGCCGAAGCGGCGGATAACTTCAAGGCCTACGCCGTCGGCGGCCATCGCCACTGGCCTGAAATCAAGCAGGGGCTGGAGATTTTTGCCGGCAAGCCGGTGGGCTTCACCTTCGTGCCGCACCTGACGCCACTGATCCGCGGCATTCACGCGACGCTGTATGCGAAAATCAGTGCCGATGTCGATCTGCAAAGCCTGTTCGAGAAGCGTTACGCGGGCGAGGCCTTCGTCGACGTGATGCCCGCCGGCGCGCACCCGGAAACCCGCTCGGTGCGCGGCGCCAACATCTGCCGCATCGCAGTGCATCGGCCGCAGGGCGGCGACACCGTGGTGGTGCTGTCGGTGATCGACAATCTGGTCAAGGGCGCGGCCGGGCAGGCGGTGCAGAACATGAACATCCTGTTTGATCTGCCCGAGGACACCGCGCTGGCCGATGTGGGCATGCTGCCCTGAAGGTCTGGCCGCAGGGGAACTCCGTGGCCCGAACAGGGTCTTTGCTTGACGCAGGGCGGGTGATGCGGATAATCACCCCACACGTTTTTTAAGGAGCATTACCATGAATGCAGCAACCGAAATGGAATCCCCGCTGATCTTCTCCGATAGCGCGGCCAGCAAAGTCAAAAGCCTGATCGACGAAGAGGGCAACCCCGACCTGAAACTGCGCGTGTTCGTGTCGGGCGGTGGCTGCTCCGGCTTTCAGTACGGCTTCACCTTCGACGAAGCGCAGAATGCCGACGACACAGTGCTGGTGAAAAACGGCGTCACCCTGCTGGTCGATTCAATGAGCTTCCAGTATCTGGTAGGCGCTGAGATCGACTATTCGGAAGGCCTGGAAGGCGCGCAGTTCGTGATCAAAAACCCGAACGCCACCACCACCTGCGGTTGCGGCTCGTCGTTCTCGGCGTAAGCACTATCCGCCAGGCAATGAAAAAAGCGGCTTCGGCCGCTTTTTTCATTGGGACATCGCGGCCTGGGCCGTTTTTTTGTCCATGCATGCGGCCCGGCCGCGTTTTTGTTGGCCGCAATCAGGCGGGGTAAATCGCGCCCAGTATGCGCGCCCCTCGTGCGCCCGTGACTGACGGCAAATTGCCCGGCGCATGATGCAGCGTCTGCCGCGCCAGCCAGGCAAAGGCAAGCGCTTCCATCCAGTCCGGGTCGATGCCAAGCGCCGCGGTGGTCGCTACCCGGACGTTCGGCAGGTGGGCGCGGATGCGCTGCATCAGCGCACCGTTGTGCGCGCCGCCCCCACAGACATAGAGTTCCCGTGCACTGCTGCATTCGCGGCTCACCGCGTCGCACAGGCTCATGGCGGTGAATTCGAGCAGGGTGGCCTGTACGTCGGCGGGGGCAATCGTTTGCTTCAGGTTGCTCAGCGTGGTGTCCAGCCAATCCAGGTTGAACTGTTCGCGCCCGGCGCTCTTGGGCGGGGGCAGTGGCAGGTAGGCGTGGTTTGCAAACGCCTCCAGCAGGCCGGGATGTACGGTCCCACTGGCTGCCCAGGCGCCGTCGCGGTCGTAATGTGCGCCGCTGTGCCGTTTGATCCACGTATCCAGCAGCATGTTGCCGGGTCCGGTGTCCCAGCCGCGCACCGTGCCATCCACCGGCAAATCGGTGATATTGGCGATGCCGCCGATGTTGGCAATGACACGGTGAACTTCCGGGTGCCGCAGTGCCTGGGCGTGAAAGGCGGGCACCAGCGGCGCGCCCTGGCCGCCTGCCGCGATGTCGCGGCTGCGGAAGTCGGCAACGACCGTGATTCCGGTGAGTTCGGCCAAGAGGGCGGCATTGCCGATCTGCAGCGTGTAGCCGTCTGCGGGACGGTGACGCAGGGTCTGGCCGTGGCAGCCAATTGCGCGCACGGTGGCAGGGGCGACCCCGTCGAGCAGCGCCTTGATTGCTTCGGCGTACAGGCACGCCAGTTCATTGGCGGCGACGGCGGCAAGATGGATTTCGTCGGGTTGCGGCGTGTGCAGCGCCAACAGCTGGGCGCGCAGACTGTCCGCGTAGGGCAGGTAATGGGAGTGGATGAGCCGGGTTTGGCCTGTGGGGCCTATTTCGGCGAGTACGGCATCGACACCGTCGAGGCTGGTGCCCGACATGAGGCCGACGTAGCGCTCGGGTTGATTGGGGAGCGGTGCCTCATGTATGTGCCCTGCACTCAATCGAGTGCGGCAAGGTTGGTGTTGCGCAACAGGGCCAGCTTGTCAGACCAGTTGCTTGTCTGCTGCAGGAATTGTGCACGCTGGGCGGTGGTAAGCGGCTGCGCGCCCGGCAACTTGATGGCCATGGGGTTCTGCGGCCGGCCGGCAATGCGTACTTCATAGTGCAGGTGCGGGCCGGTGGAGGCGCCGGTCGAACCGACATAGGCGATGACCTGGCCTTGGTCAACGGCTCGGCCGGTGCGGACGCCTGAGGCAAATGCGCTTAGGTGGGCGTAATAGGTTTCGTATCCGTTGCCGTGCCGCAGGATCACGAGGTTGCCATAGCCGCCTTTGCGTCCAGCGAAAACAACGGTGGCGTCGCCCGTGGCCTTGACCCGGGTGCCGGTTGGCGCGCCAAAGTCGACGCCGGTGTGGGCGCGGTGGAAGCCGAAAACGGGGTGCTTGCGCGAATTGCTGAAGCTGGAGGTGACGCGGGAGAATTCGAGCGGCGAGCGCAGGAAGCCTTTCTTCAGCGATTCGCCTTCCGGCGTGTAATAGTCTTCGCGGCCAAAGGGATCGCGGAACAGGACGGCGCGGTATGGTTTGCCGGCATTGACGAATTCGGCAGCCAGCAGCTTGCCGACAGCAATGGGCTCACCGTTGCGGTAGTTGACCGTGTAAATGACAGAGAACGTGTCGCCGCGACGCAGGTCATCGCGGAAATCCAGGCTGGTCGAGAGGGTTTCGGCCATCTGGTTGGCAATGCTGTCAGGGATGCCTGCGCTGTCGGTTGCGCCATACAGCGACGACAGGATGCGGCCGGAACGCATTACCACGCGGGTTTCCAGCAACGCGCTGCTTTCTTCCGCGGCATAGCCGTCACCTTGCCGGCGGACGGTCAGGGCGGGGGCGTCGCCGCGCTCGAACTGAATGGTCAGCAACTGGCCGTCCTGCGTGGTGGTGGCCTGAATGCGCTTGCCGGCACGGATGCTGGACGCCAGCTGACGCACTGCATCGGTGGCCAGCAAACGCTGGATTTCTGAATCGTCGATCTTCAGCCGCGACAGCGCGTTGGCCAGGGTGTCGCCAGACTGAATCACGCTTTCGCGTTCGAAGGTTCCGACCCGGCTGGCGCTTGCCAGCGCCGGCAGGGCGATGGCTTCAGTAATGGTTTCTGGAGTGAAGTCGAGAGTGTTGGTATCGGGCGCTAGGCCGAAGGCAGCAACGACGCCAAAAAGTGGCAGGCTGGAGAGTGCAACCAAGGTGCGCAGGCTGAAGCGGCGTTCCGCTCCGGTCATGCGATCGGTTAAGATTCTCAGTTTGGTGAGCGGCATAGACCGTTTCCCCTTCCGTAATCGAGCCGGGAGTCTAACACAAATGACCCCGGAAATTTATTCAATCCAAACAGCAGCTTGTGTGCATTGGATGAAGTGGCATTCATGTTTTACGGCCAGGTCTGAGCAAACTTGACCCGTCACAGAGAGGAATTTGATGCAGGACGCCTTGCGGGAAATCAAGCGTGGAGCCGACGAGTTGCTGGTTGAGGCCGAACTGGTCGAAAAATTGAAAACGGGTCGTCCGCTGCGGATCAAGGCGGGGTTCGACCCGACGGCGCCGGATCTGCATCTGGGCCACACCGTTCTGCTGAATAAATTGCGCCAGTTCCAGACGCTGGGGCACCAGGTTATTTTTCTGGTGGGCGATTTCACCGGCATGATCGGCGACCCGACCGGCAAAAACAC
>DATMWS010000173.1:0-9221 GCA_035562135.1 Thiobacillus sp.
GGATGTTCATCGCGGTGGACTTGCCCGAACCGCTGGGCCCCATGATGGCGACGAAGTCGCCGGCGTCGATGGCGAGATCGATGCCCTTCAGCGCCTGGAAGGTGGCCTGCCCGCTGCCATACGTCTTGGTGATGCCGGACAGCCGGATCAGCGCGTCCGCATCGCTCATGGCTTCGCGCTCAGGGTCTCGGTGATCACCCGCATGCCGGCCTCGAGGTTCCCGCTGGTGATCTCGGTCACGCGACCGTTGGTGGCGCCGGTTTTGACGTCGATGGCGACCGGCTGCCCGTCCTGCAGCACCCATACGCGCTGCGCGCCCCCGCCGGCCGTCACCTGGACCTTCTTCGCCTGGCTCGGCGGGCGGGGCATAATCAGGCTCGTCACGCTGCTGCTCGATTTTGCCTGCGCGGCATCATTGGTCGGGAGCGTGAAGCGCAGCGCGGCGTTCGGCACCAGCAACGCGTTTTCGCGCGTCAGCGTGGTGATCTCGGCGGTACCGGTCATGCCGGGGCGCAGGCTGAGATCGTCGTTGCTGACCGCGAGCACGGTGAGGTAGGACACGACGCCTTCCGCTTCCTGCGCGCCATAGCCGACCCGGGTGATGACGGCGCTGTATTCGCGGCCGGGCCAGGCGTCGACGCTGAACGTGGCGCGCTGTCCTGCCTTGACCTGGCCGACGTCGGCCTCGTCGACGTCGACCTGCAGTTCCATCTTGGTCAGGTCCTCGGCTAGCTTGAACAGGACCGGCGCCTGGAAGGAGGCGGCTACCGTCTGGCCGGGGTCCACCTCGCGTGACAGCACCACGCCATCGATGGGCGAGCGGATGCTAGCCTTGCCGAGGTTGGTTTCGTCCGACTTCAGCGTGGCGCGCGCCTGGGTCACGCTGGCGCGGGCGCTGGCGACGTTGGCTTC
This sequence comes from Thiobacillus sp., assembly GCA_035562135.1. Taxonomy (GTDB): domain Bacteria; phylum Pseudomonadota; class Gammaproteobacteria; order Burkholderiales; family Thiobacillaceae; genus Thiobacillus. The sequence continues at coordinate 913 of DATMWS010000173.1, forward strand.
GGCTCGCTTCAGATTGGCTTCGGCGGTGTCCATCTCGGTCTTCGACGGCACCTTGCCGCCGGACAGCTGCGACACCTGCTGGTAGCGCGACAGCGTGGCGCGCGCTTCCGCCACCGTGGCCTGCGCCTGCAGCACCTGCGCCTCGGCCGCGGCGAGGCTGGCGCGCGATTTCGCCACCGCGTCCTGCAGCCTGGACAGATCCAGCTGCGCCAGGATCTGGCCCTTTTTCACCTCGTCGTTGTCGTCGACGTAGACCTTGTCGACGATGCCGGAGAGTTCGCTGCCGACATCCACCGTGTTGGTCGGCTGCAGGTTGCCGGTGGCGGACACCTTGACCACCAGCGTGCCGAGCGTGGCCGCTTCGGTCGTGTAACGCGGCGTGGCCTTGTCTTCGCCGGAACGCAGCAACAGCCAGGCCGCGACGGCAATCACGATCAGTGCGCCAGCCAGCCACAGCCAGTGCCCGGAAAACAGGCCGCCGGATTTGGTTGCGAGAAGCTGCTTCAGGGCGGGGCTCTGCCTGGCTTGCGAAGTGTTGGAATCGTTCATTGAGCGTCCTTGCTGACCGGGCGGGTTTCGGTTTGCGGCGACCAGCCGCCGCCCAGTGCCTTGTACAAACGGATGAGCGCCAGCACGCCGTCGGCGCGACTGCTGGCGAGGCTGTCCTCGGCGGACAGCACGCTGCGTCCGGTGTCGAGTACCGATTGGAAATCGATGAGCCCCGCGCTGTAGCGCTGCTGCGCCAGTTGAGCCGCGTTGCGCGCCGATTCGGCGGCGATCGCCAGCGCCTCAACGCGTTCGCGGTTGCGGGCCAGCGCCACCAGTGCGTTTTCCACCTCCTGCAGCGCGCTGAGGACGGCCTGTTCGTACGCCACCTGTGCCCGCTCGCGCACCGCATCCTGGATTTCCACCTGGGCACGCAGCCGTCCTGCGTCGAAGATGGGGCTCGTGATGCCGGCGAGCAGCGACGATGTGGCGGCGCCGCCATTGCTGAGCGCGCCCAGGGTCAGCGCTTCGAGGCCGATCGAGCCCGAGAGATTGAAGGATGGATAGCGCGCCGCTTCGGCCACGCCCACGCGCGCGGTTTCCGACGCCAGCGTGCGCTCGGCGGCACGCACGTCGGGGCGCTGGCGCAGGGTGTCGGCCGGGATGCCGACGGCGATCTGCGCCGGCACGGCCGGCAGCTCGCCGGGGGCGGCGAGGCGCGCATGCAGCGTGCCCGGCGCACGGCCCAGCAGGATATCCAGGCGATGTTCCGATTCGGCAAGGCTGGTTTCAAGGCTCGGGGTCTGCGACCTCGTTTGCTCGCGGTTGCTGCGTGCCTGCTCGACGTCCTGGCTGCTGACCAGTCCGGTCTGCGCGCGCCAGTCGGTGAGCTGCAGCGTCTCGGACTGGCTGGCGAGGTTGGCGCGGGCAATGCCGAGGCGGGTCTGCAGGGCGCGCACCTCGACGTAGTTCAGCGCCACTTCGGATGCCAGCGACACCCGGGTGTTGTCCAGATTCGCAACGCTCGATTCGAGGTCGGCCTCGGCTGCCTCGACCCCGCGCCGCACGCCGCCGAACACGTCGAGCTCCCAACTGGCGTCGAGGCCGGCGCTGAAAAAATTGCGCGCGTCGCCGCTGCCGGTCTCCTCGCTCGACTGGCTGCGGCGGGCGCTGCCCACTGCAGTCACGCCGGGGACACGCGCGGCGGCGGCCACGGTGCGACGCGCACGCGCCTCGCGCAATCTTGCCTGCGCGGTCCGCAGATCGGGGCTGGCCTGCAGGGCTTCGGCGATCAGTCGGGACAACAGGGAATCGTTCAGGCTTTGCCACCACTGGCTGAGATCGCCGGTCGCAGCGGCATGCGTCACCGGGCTGTCGGTCGCGTCGATCCGGTTCCAACCGTCCGGCACGTCTGGCGCCGCCGGGGTGTAATGAGGGCCGACCGCAACGCATCCCGCGAGGCCAAGGCCGGCGAGGATGAGCAACAAGGGCGTAATCAGGGGAAGGTTCATGTGAGGATGGTGTGGTTCCGGAAATTGTATGCTGGCTTCGTCTGCTGGATTGTGTCGCTTTGTTACCAGATCGCATCAAAACTGTTGAACGACCCCAGGCACGCAGCCGGAACGCTGCCCCCGCTGCTCTGACTGCGAAATCCGCCAAGCATTCGGCCGGGCGCGCAAAAATCAGTTCCACGCGCCCGGCTTCATGAAGCCGGGCGAAAACGAAGCTGGCATAATCAGGATTCCTCGCCCGATGCCGCGCTCACATGAATCCCGACCGCACCTACGCCAGCCTGTCCGACACCTTCGCGCTGCATGAAGGCGAACTGATCGCCCTGCAAGTGCACGCTGCGCACGCGGCCGCCCTTTCCGATACGCATTTCCGGGACACGTTGCCCGATGGAACGGCGGCGCCCACGATGGTGGTGATACCCGCAGGGACTTTCGAATACGGCGCCGCGCCGCAGGAAGCCGCGCCGGCGCAGGACCGCCCGCGCCGCGTCGCGCTGATCGAACGCAGCTTCGCCCTGGGCGCATATGCGGTGACCACGGAAGAATTCGAGCGCTACGCGCGCGCCACGGGCTGGCAGCCGCGCGTGGAGCTGGCCTGGCTTGCGGGTCGCAAACCGGCGATTAACGTGCGGCAGACCGATGCGCGCGACTACTGCGCGTGGCTGTCGCGCGAAACCGGCCAGCGCTACCGCCTGCCCACCGAGGTGGAATGGGAATATGCCTGCCGCGCCGGCGCTGCGACGGCCTACCCGAAGGGCGACCGCATCACCCCGGCAGAGGCGCGCTACAACGCCCGCCAAGGCTACGACGCCGCGCGCCCCAAGCGCCCGCGTCTGCTGTCGCGCTGTTTTATCCGCTGCGGCGCAATCGAGGTCGGCAAGCTGCGTCCCAACCGCTGGGGCGTCCACGACATGCCGGGCAACGTGTGGGAATTCACCGCGAGTCCATGGACGCGCGACCACGCCAGCCTGCCCGAGCGCCCCCTGCCCGGCAGACCGCAGGCCGTCGTCACCAAGGGCGGTTCCTGGTTCGACGGGCCCGAAGACTGTCGGGCCGCCGCCCGCCGCCGCCGGCTGGAAAATGAACTGGACATCAATCTGGGTTTTCGGGTGCTGCGCGAAATTTAAGATTGCTGCGTGGTACAGCACCTGATTATTCCGGCGCAGCTTACGGAATAACTGCCCGGTTAATCACAGGTTTAGGAACATAAGCATGTCTGACCTGCCCGCCGAAACCGAACCCTTCATCGCCGAGCTCGATGCTGCTGTCGAGGCGCATATGAACTGGACCCGCCGGATTCTCCGCTGCGCCGTGCTGCACTCGACGCCCGGCGAGGATGTGCTCGATCCCATGGCGCACACCCTGTGCCGTTTCGGCGCCTGGTTCAGGGAAAACCGGGCCCATTTCGAGGCGCTGGATGCGCCAGCTGCCCGTCGCGTCGAAACGGTGCACCAGACCATGCATGACGCCATACGATCTCTGTGCGCCCAGGTCATGACCGGCGCAACGGGGCGTCCCGTTGATCTGGAGTGTTTTGAACAGTCGCAATCTGAATTGATCGGCCTGCTGGCCCGCTTTAAAACACTGATCCTGTCCCAGGCCGTGCGCTGCGACCCGTTGACCGAACTGCCCCTGCGCTACGGCATCGAGAACGACTTCGCCATGTACCAGAAGGAAGTCCGGCGCAACCGCTCCCGGCTGTATGTGGTGATGATCGATGTGGACCATTTCAAGCCGATCAACGATACCTATGGGCATCTCGTGGGCGACAAGGTTTTACGCCACCTCGCCCACACCCTGAAGCAGAGCCTGCGCAGCGACGAGCCGCTGTATCGTTATGGCGGGGAAGAGTTTCTCTGGCTGCTGAAATGCAAATCCGCCGAAGAAGCCACAAAATCCGCACGCCGCGTCCTGGCATCCGTAGGCACGACGCCGGTGCCGATCGCTGACGACGAAACCCTGAGGCTAACCATCACCCTTGGATTGGCACTGGCCGGCGAAACGGAGGATCTGTCCAGTGTCATCAAGCGTGCCGATCAGGCTCTGTACGAAGGCAAGCAAAGCGGGCGCAATCGTTACGTCATCGCCGAGCCCTGACGGGGTTCCCCACGCGGCTGTCCCGCCCCGGCGAGACAGCCGCACATCTTCAGTCTCTTCCACTACTCGCCTATACGCGGTGGCGGCCCGCTTCCTTTGCGTCGAGCCACGGCACCCCCGGCAAGGACCAGCATGAATTCCTCGCCGCCTCAATCCTGCTTGAGCCCACTGACTCTGCGTGCTTGTGCATGAGTGCTGGCATCACTGTCTTGAGAGTGCGTGCACTAGACTTCAATAATTAAAAAGCCCGGCCGCGAACAAAAGGAACCCGCATGCAATTCAAGGACTACTACCAGACCCTGGGGGTGGCGCGTGATGCCACGGCGGATGACATCAAGAAGGCCTTCCGCAAGCTCGCGCGCAAGTACCACCCGGATATTTCCAAGGAGCCCGATGCCGAGTTGCGAATGAAGGAGGTGAACGAGGCCAACGCCGTGCTCTCGGATCCGGAGAAACGCGCCGCCTACGACCAAGTCGGACGTGGCTATCAGCCCGGCCAGGATTTTCGTCCACCGCCAGACTGGGACGCCGGCTTCGAGTTTTCCGGCCAGGGGTTTTCGCCCCACGAAGCGGCCGACTTCAGCGACTTTTTCGCCGAACTGTTCGGCCGCATGGATGGTGCGCACGCAGGCGCCCGCCACACCCGCGCCGGGTTTCGAGCGCAGGGCGAGGATCACCACGCCAAGGTGCTGCTCGATCTGGAAGATGCCTTCAGCGGTGCCACCCGGCAGATTGCCCTGCGCGTGCCGCAAATGGACGCTCACGGCCGGGTTCAGCTGGCGACCCGCACCCTCAATGTGAAAATTCCCAAAGGCGTGCGCGCAGGCCAGCTCATCCGCCTCGCGGGCCAGGGTGCGTCAGGGATGGGTGGAGCGCCCGCGGGCGACCTGTTGCTCGAAGTGCAGTTCAAACCGCATCCGCGCTTCCGGGCAGACGGACGCGATCTGCACCTGAGCCTGCCGGTGGCGCCATGGGAAGCCGCCCTGGGAGCCATCGTTGCGGTGGACCTGCCGCAGGGCAGCATCAAGGTGCGCATCCCCGAGGGCGCCCAAAGCGGACGGCAATTGAGGGTGCGCGGCCACGGCATTCCCGGCCAGCCACCCGGCGACCTGCTGCTCGATCTTCAGGTGGTGCTGCCGCCGGCCGACACCCCAAAGGCGCGGGAATTGTATGAAACCATGGCGCGCGAACTAGCGTTCGAGCCGCGCCGGCATGAAAGGGCTTGAGCATGCGTGACGACGACATTCTCATCGGCAGCCTGATGGAAGATTCCTGGCTGACCCTGGAACAGGTGGCCGCCGCCTGTAGGGTGGAACCGGCCTGGCTACTCCGCCATATCGAGGAAGGTCTGTTCCCCCATGCCGAAAGCGTGGCGGATACCTGGCGCTTTTCCGGCGCAAGCCTGCTGCGCGCGCGGCGCATGCGGCAGATCGAGCGCGATTTCGATGCCGTGCCTGAACTGGCTGCCCTGGTGGCCGATCTGCTGGAGGAAATGGACGCGTTACGGGGGCAAAGCAGGCGCAGCGGAATGGGCTGAGCAGGTAGGCGGGCCGCTTGGAACGGTCCGCTCAGACCGCCAGTTCTTCCTTGGACTGTATCAGCGCCTGGGCCAGTCGCAGGCCGCTTTCCCACGCACGCTCGACGCCCACGCCGGCAATGCCGTCGCCAATCAGGGCAACCCGGTTTTCGCGATCGCCCAGCCAGAAGCCGCCTATCGAGGTTTCCGGCCGCGCATGGCGCCACAGATGAGCGGCTTCGACCTCAACCGGCCAGGGCAGCCCCAACAAGCCCATCAAGGCCGAGGCTGCGCGGGTGCTGGCTTCTTCGAATGAGGCTTCGAGGTAGGTTTCGGCAAATTCATGGCTGCTGTGCACCGCCCACAGGCCGGGGCCGTCGGAGGTCTGGCGCACCGCCAGATTCAGCAAATGGTCGTCGAACTTGATGACGTCCGCCGCGGGGCCGCCTTCCCAGCGCATCAGGAATGACCAGATCGGGCGATAACGCACGTCGCCCAGGCGTTCGCGCAGCAGCGGCAGCGCGTCGAGCATGGGAATGGCCTGCGGAGTGGGCACGCTGCAAATGATGCAGTCATAGTCGCCCAGGGCCTGGCCGTTTTCCAGAATGAGGGTGCGCGGCTGCAGGGCCGCAACGCGGGTCAGGGTGTGCAGGCGTGCATTGCCCAGCATCTGGCGCACCAGCTGCGAAGGTTCGATGGTGGGTTTGTAATGGTTTTGCATCTGCGCCTGCGCCCACGATACGGTGGCGCGCCCTTGCCAGATGTCGCCTCGCACCGGGACAAGCCAGCCCTTCCGCACCCACTCGCGCAGCTGGCTGCGGAAGGGATCGCGCTTGGCCGAAATGAAGGGACTTCCCAGCGTGGCCCAGCCCTGCTCCAGGCGCCGGGTCGACATCCGTCCGCCTGCACCCCGGGCCTTGTCGAACACGTCGACTTCCCAGCCTGCCGCAGCGAGCGTTCCTGCACAGTGGGCGCCGGCGATCCCTGCCCCAACAATGCCTGCCCTGAGTCTTGCCATGGTTCTGTTTATCCTGTTTGTGGCCGCGTGGCGGCCAGCGAGATGTTGATCAGCTTAGGGTACGAACTTTATCAGCAAATGATTAGATACAAATACGGCGACCGGGAGCAGGTTGATCCGGTAGCGCTCAGCTCAGGTTTTTCTGCATGGCCACATGCGGAATGCCGGCTTCCTCATATTCTCTTCCCACCGCGACGAATCCTGCGCGCGCGTAAAACCCCGCCGCATGCGTCTGGGCGCTAAGCCTGAGCGTAATGGTTCCGCGCGCCTGCGCCGCACTCAAGGCAGCCGCCAGCAAGGCACGGCCGACGCCACGTCCGCGCCAGGCCGGCAGCACTGCCATGCGGCCGAGGTGGCCGTCGGGCAGCAGGCGCGCGCAGGCGATGGCCCGTCCTTCCCCATCGACCGCAAGCAGGTGCACCGCCCCGGCATCGTCGGCGTCCCATTCCAGCGCCTCGGGCACGCCCTGTTCGTCAATGAACACCACGCGCCGAACTGCGCTCAGGCGCGGCGCATCGTGCGCCCAGTCGGTGAGCAGGATGCTGAAGTCAGGCATGTTCAGCCTGCTGACGCCAGGGTGAAGCGATACGCGGCACGGCGTCCGCGATTGGCGCGGATGCCCCGCAGCACCCACAAGCCGGCAACGAAATAGATGCCGGTGATCAGCAGCGCCTGGCGATGGTTGCCCGCGGTCAGCCAGCTGGTCATCCCGTAAGTCAGCGGCCCGACGATCGAAGCCAGCTTCACCGCCAGGCCCCACAGGCCGAAAAACTCGGCCTGGTGCGCGGGCGGCGCCAGCAGCCCCACCATGGCCCGGCCCGCCGATTGCGAAGCGCCCATGCACAGTCCGGCCAGATTGGCCGCCAGCCAGAACATGCGTTCGTCCGGCGCGGCCCAGGCCAGCAGCACCATCGCGATCCAGCCTGCCAGGGTCAGGGCAATGGCCCGCCCATGGCCGATGCGGTCCTGCACATGACCGAAAGCAAAGGCACCGATGGCCGCGGTGATGTTGACCACCAGCACCAGCACAATGGTCCGCTGCGTGTCGAAGTGAAACACCTGGCTGGCATAGATCGCCGCCAGGGTGATGACCGCCTGGATCCCCGCCTGATACAGCACGGTGCAGATCAGGAATCGCTTGAGGTCGGGCAACTGGCTCAGATGGCCGAGGGTGTGGCGCACCTGCCGCCAGGCATTGCGCGGCGTGTGGCCGGGCTTCGGGGTGGCGCGCTCGCGCAGCATCAGGAGCGTGGGCAGGCTCGCCAGCGCAAAAATCACGGCGGTGATCAGCATGGCCACCGGAACGAAATCGGCCGCGCCCTGCCCGTGTGCCTGCGCCCAGTTTATGTAGGCCAGGCTTGCGCCGAGCGACACCAGCCCGCCGACGTAGCCCAGCGCCCAGCCCCAGCCCGAGATCCGGCCGAGCGCGCGCGGCCTGGCCAGTTCGGGCAGAAACGCAGCGATGAGATTCTCGCCGGTGCCGAAGAAAGTGTTGGACAGCACCAGCGCGGCGATCGCCAGTACCAGCGCGCCTGGCGCGGCAAAGAAAAGCAGCGCGGTTGCACCGACGCAGCCCAGCGTGGTCAGCCACAGCAGCCTTTTCTTGCTGGCGTGGACGTCGGCCCAGGCGCCGACCAGCGGCGCGGTCAGCATGATCAGCGCATAGGACACCGACAGCGAC